>DJEH01000020.1:712-3652 GCA_002431845.1 Prevotellaceae bacterium UBA5903
AAAGAAGATGTGCTTTATGCTTTTCGCCATGTATGTGAGGCAACGGGACTTATGGGAAGATGGCAAGTACTGCAAAGAAATCCCATAACGGTATGTGATACAGGACATAATATGGGTGGCTGGCAGTATCTCGGACATCAGTTGAAAAAAGCTACAAAGAAATATAAGCAGGTGCATATAGTATTTGGTATGGCTAATGATAAAGATGTTCAACACGTGTTAGCTTGTCTGCCTTCTTCGGCTAAATGCTATTGGACAAAAGCCTCTGTACATCGTGCTATGGATGTAAATGAAATTGCATCTTTAGCAAAACAAAAAGGCTTGGAAGGTGAGGTTTTTGAAAATGTTGCGAGTGCATACGATGCAGCAATGAATAATGCTAAAGAAAATGACTTCGTTTATATAGGTGGAAGCAGTTTTGTTGTGGCAGATTTGTTGAATTATTTACACAAAGAGCAAAAAAGATAGAACAATCTTATAGCGTAACAAATTTTATACTTATATTTACACTGACTTAGAAAAATTGCTATCAGTTATGAGCGACAAACATAGTTTAGTAACAATTGCCAATCTGTCAAAAGAAAAAATTCTTTATCTGTTGCAGATGGCGCAAGAGTTTGAGAAGCGTCCTAACCGCAAGTTATTGGATGACAAAGTTGTGGCTACACTCTTTTTTGAACCATCTACCCGTACACGTCTTTCTTTTGAGACGGCAGCCAATCGTTTGGGGGCACGTGTGATAGGCTTTACAGATCCCAAAGTAACAAGTTCGTCAAAGGGTGAAACCTTGAAAGATACCATTATGATGGTGAGTAATTATGCTGATGTAATCGTAATGCGCCATTATCTTGAAGGTGCTGCTCTTTATGCAAGCGAAGTATCGCCAGTGCCTATTATTAATGCAGGTGATGGCGCCAATCAGCACCCTTCGCAAACTATGCTTGATTTGTATAGTATACAAAAAACACAAGGCAGACTTGACAACTTGAATATATTCTTGGTTGGTGATTTGAAGTACGGAAGAACTGTACATTCGCTTATTATGGCAATGAGACATTTTAATCCTACTTTCCATTTTATAGCTCCTAAAGAGTTGGCTATGCCCGAGGTTTATAAGGAATATTGCCGTGAGCATAATATAAAGTTTGAAGAACACGAAGACTTTAATTCTGACGTAATTAGTCAAGCCGACATCCTATATATGACGCGTGTTCAACGTGAACGCTTCACAGATTTAATGGAGTACGAGCGTGTTAAGGATGTATATATCTTGCGTGCATCAATGCTTGATAAAGCACGCGATAATATGAAAATATTACACCCTCTTCCTCGTGTAAATGAGATTGCTTATGACGTAGATAACAATCCTCATGCTTACTATTTTGAACAAGCTCACAATGGTTTGTTTGCTCGTCAAGCCATTATTTGCGATGTTTTGGGTATTACACTCGACGAGGTAAAGAAAGATAAACTTAATAAGTAATAGTTGGTAAAATGAAACGCCAAGAACTTATGGTTGCCGCTATTAAGAACGGAACCGTTATAGATCATATTCCATCCAACAAATTATTCCAAGTCGTAAGATTGTTGCATCTTGAAGGCGAAAATGAGAAGTCTCAAGTAATGGTTGGATACAATTTGCCAAGTAAGAAAATGGGTAATAAAAGCATCATCAAAATAGCTGATAAGTTTTTTACAGATGCTGAACTTAACATATTGAGTGTTGTTGCCCCCAATGTAACCTTGTGCATTATTAAAGATTACGAGGTTGTAGAAAAGAAATGTGTAACATTGCCTAATGAAATAGTAGGTATTGTAAAGTGTGGCAATCCTAAATGCATTACAAACAACGAACCTATGCCTACACGTTTCAGAGTATCCGATATGGCAAAGGGTATCATACAATGTGACTATTGCAAAAAAGAACAAGCATTGGATGCTATAAAACTTGTTTAAAATAGTGGAAAGAGAAAAACTTGATTGGAAGCCAGGTACAATGATTTATCCATTGCCTGCTTTGCTAATATCATGTGGTGTAACTCCGGAAGAATATAACATTTTTACGGTGGCATGGTCGGGCACGATATGCACTAACCCTGCAATGTGTTATATATCTGTACGTCCCGAACGCTACTCTTACGATATAATCAAGCGTAACATGGAGTTTGTTATCAATCTTACTACCGAAGATATGGCCAATGCTACTGATTGGTGTGGTGTTCGTTCGGGACGTGATTATAACAAGTTTAAGGAAATGCACCTCACTCCATCGCCTTCTCATGCCATTCGCACCCCAATCGTAGCAGAGTCGCCATTGAGTATAGAGTGCAAAGTAAAAGAGATTGTTCATCTTGGTTCGCACGACATGTTTATAGCAGAGGTAGTAAACGTTCAAGCTGATGCTCAATTCCTTGATAAAGATGGTAAGTGGCATTTAGATAAAAGCAACCCTATAGTTTATCTTCATGGAGCTTACTATTCATTAGGCGAGTTTATAGGGCGTTTTGGTTTCTCTGTAAAGAAAGATAAATAAGAGCTTATTCAATGCAATATGATTGATAAAAGCATTGAACGTTATAGAAATATAGTAAATTAACCATCAAGTAAAGATATAAGGTAGGTGTTTTAAATTATTGATAACGAATGGATAATTTAAGATGCCTACTTTTTGTTTAAACACTTGCTTTAATCCTATAAATTATGGAAGACCCAAAGATTTTTAATTTAATTGAAGAAGAGCATCAGCGCCAGTTGAGAGGCATTGAACTCATAGCATCTGAAAATTTTGTAAGTGATGAGGTGCTTAAAGCAATGGGTTCATGGCTTACAAACAAGTATGCTGAAGGTTATCCTGGACATCGTTATTATGGTGGATGTCAGGTTGTAGACCAAGTTGAAACGCTTGCTATAGAAAGAGCAAAACAACTCTTTAATGCAGAA
>DJEH01000020.1:3754-4353 GCA_002431845.1 Prevotellaceae bacterium UBA5903
ACGTTCATGGGACTTAACCTTGATCATGGTGGTCATTTGTCGCATGGCTCTAAGGTTAATACATCTGGCATTATTTACAACCCAATTGGCTATAACATTAATAAAGAAACTGGGCGTGTTGATTATGATGAAATGGAGCGCTTAGCTTTAGAGCATAAGCCTAAGATGATTATAGGTGGGGGCTCTGCCTATAGCCGTGAATGGGATTATGCACGTATGCGCAAAATAGCAGACGAGGTTGGTGCTATTTTTATGGTAGATATGGCACATCCAGCAGGGCTAATAGCAGCAGGATTGTTGGATAATCCAGTAAAGTATGCTCATATTGTAACAACAACAACTCATAAAACGCTTCGTGGCCCTCGTGGAGGAATGATACTGATGGGGCATGATTTTGAAAATCCATGGGGAAAGAAAACTCCTAAAGGTGTTGTTAAAATGATGAGTCAACTGCTTAATAGTGCCGTATTTCCTGGTATACAAGGTGGCCCACTTGAACATGTAATAGCTGCAAAGGCAGTGTCTTTTGGCGAAGCATTGCAACCTTCGTTTAAGGATTATGCTTTGCAAGTAAAGAAAAATGCAGCACGCTTGGCAGA
>DJEH01000086.1 GCA_002431845.1 Prevotellaceae bacterium UBA5903
AGAACAAGGATACGTATCCTTAGCACATAAGAACACGTATCCTTAGGGCATAAGAACACGTATCCTTAGGGCATAAGGATACGTATCCTTGTGATGTAAGCACGCTTTTATGACAAAAAATGAATGCTTTTTGATAAATTTCGAGGCAAAGAATGCCTTTTGGAGTACTTTTTGAGCGCTATTTTGCTCTAAAATCTGTACAAAAAATATTGTTCTATTTTTCCTTTTTGTGCTCCATCACAAGCAACATTTTAATAACCTTATATTGCTTGCAACTGCCATATTTAACAACAATAAAGCGCATAAGCTGATGCATTTGTTCAACATCTGCTTATGCACTTTTATAAGAAGAGAATGCCTGTGCGAGGGGTCATAACAAGAGTTCAAAATCTGCCACATCGAGCATGCGACCAAACTTATAACCCACATTTTTGAAATGCGACACTTGCTCAAAGCCCATTGAACGATGAAAATGCATACTATGCTCATTCTCTTCGGTAATGCAGGCAATCAAAGCTTTAGCCCCCATATTGCGACCATCGTTGATGAGCCTTTGCAACATTTGCCGCCCCACTCCCTGGCTTTGTGCTGATGGTGCAAGATAGATTGTCACCTCAAGTGTATGGCTATATGCCACACGCTCCTTCCACGGATGAAGATAGCAATAGCCACACACTTGCCCACCTATCTCGCACACATAGTAAGGATAATGTGCCGAAATCTGCTCTATGCGCTGAAGCATCTGAGCTGTGGTTAAAGGTTCAGTCTCAAACGATACGGTGGTATCAGTTATAAACGGATTGTATATAGCAGTAATGGCTGCTGCATCTGAGGGACGAACCCTGCGTATTTCAATTGCTGAGGACATAAAGTGAATGTATATAGATTTGAACACACAAAGTTACAAAATTTAGCATTCGGATGATTTATCATTCGTATTTTTAGCTTTTGATTTTCGATGCTCGTTTATTTTGGCTGATATATAGTAACTTTGCACTTTGGTCATTTGCTTACAAAACATTAATCACTACGCAACACATAAATGAAACATTTAATACACTTGCTGATAATCACAACATTGTGCATGCTACCTCTTGCTTGCAACCATCATAACAAGCACGCTGACGATGGAGCTGAAAACGACTCTACTTTTATCAACGATGCTTCGTCGCCAACCGAAGAGGAAATAGGCGACATTATGGACACCGCTAAGCAAGAAAAGAAACCTGAAATAAGGGAGGAACTGAGGGGACTACACATCTACGTGTCGAAAACCACCATGCACCTTTATGTGCTCAATGCTAACGATAGTGTGGTGTTTACTTGCGGCATTGCGTGCGGACTGCGACGTGGCAACAAGCAGGCTTATGGCGACTACAAAACGCCCGAGGGCGACTTTCATATATCGGGCATGTTTAACAGTACCGATTGGATACACCGCACCAAGGACGGACGAGCCGTGAAAGGTTGCTACGGCCCACACTTTTTGCGCTTATCAACAGGACGCTTTGGTGGCATTGGCATTCACGGCACTAACTCGCCCCGCAGCATTGGCCACCGCGCCTCAGAGGGGTGCATTCGCGTGCAAAGCAACAACATCGTCACACTTTTCAACAACTATGCATACAACGGCATGCCCGTAACCGTATCGGCCGAAGGGGCTCCACTACCCCCATTTAAGGGGCTTGAAAGGAAAGAAGACACGGCTAACAAAAAGGAACAAAAAGACACTATCGTGGCCGAAAAGCAGCCGTCCACCCCACACTACGACAGCCACCACGAAACTGACACACCACTGCATAAAGAGCCTAAGGCTCACAAAGAACAACGCTACGACGTGGACTCGCTATTCAGCTAAATACAGCAACTTTAAATAGTTGCGCAAAACTGCTTGAGTTGAGCAAAAATCTTGTTAAAGCACATAAAACATCTTAAAAAGGCACGGAAGCATTTGGTTTTCAAGCAAAAATTACGTATATTTGCGAATGTAAAATTTTAAGCGGAATGAACCATACGTTGGGCTGAAGAAGGAAAGTACGCAGCCTTTCATTCCAAACCGAGACTGAAAACCTTATTAATCCAATGATATTAAAGCTAAAAAAATATGCTGCTTGCTTGGCACTGGGAATGATGTCTGTTGTTTCGGCTAACGCACAAGATGTTTTGCCCGAAGGACTCCCATCAAGGCCAAGAGCAGAGAGAATAGTAAAAGAAGTACAGCCTGTAGCAAGTATGCAACAAGCGCAAAATGCTGAAAAAACTGAGAGCGCAGTGCCCTACAACGCCAACTTTGGTGAGACAGTGGTACAAACCGCTTTACAGTATTTAGGTGCAAGCTATCGTTCGGGTATGTCGGGGCCTTATGCCTTTGATTGCTCAGGATTTACAAGCTACATCTATCGCCAGCAAAACGTTTCGATACTTCGCTCTTCGCGTTCACAATTTACGCAAGGCACTCCCATTGCACGCATCTCTGACTTGAAAAAAGGCGACCTCGTTTTCTTTGGTGGTCGCGGTAGCTCACGCTCTGTGGGACATGTGGGCATCGTTACAGACGTAGACCCATCGGGCAACAACTTCTCGTTTGTTCACGCTGCAAGTGGAGGCGTTAAAGTGTCTGACTCTAACGAAGCATATTATAGCCGCCGATACATTGGTGCAAGACGAATTGTTGAAAACTAATGCAATAACAAGCATCCTATCATAACAAAATACACACAAAAAAGTCGCCCCTTAACATAAGAGGCGACTTTTTTTAGGCTATAAACTTACACTCAATCAAAACACACGCTATGCTTATACTACTTGACAGCATTCCAAAGGTGGTGGATAAAACTATTAACGACATAAGCGTCTCGCGCATTGACCACCTACTCGATAAACTACTCGAACTTTCAATAGCTGGTGGCAAACGCATAATCGTTGCTCTACTCATCTACATAGTGGGACGCTATGCCATCAAACTCATTAACCATATAGTGGCTAAAATGCTCAATCGCCAACACGTTGATGTAGGCGTACAGAGTTTCTTGAAGAGCATGGTGCGCATCTTACTCACTATACTGCTCGTCATATCGGTTATAAGTGCCTTAGGCATAAACACTACATCATTTGCAGCCCTATTAGCCTCGGCGGGTGTGGCTATTGGCATGGCTCTATCGGGTAACTTGCAGAACTTTGCAGGCGGACTAGTGGTTTTGCTCTTTAAGCCCTATCGCGTGGGCGACCTTATTGAAGCACAAGGCATACTCGGAATTGTAAGGGAAATACAAATATTCCACACCATCCTTACAACCTACGACAACAAAGTGGTGTACATACCCAATGGCTCACTTAGCACATCGGTAGTGGTAAACCACTCGCGCGAAGACACGCGACGCGTGCAGTGGACTGTTGGCATTGACTATGGCGAAGATGTGGACAAGGTGAGAGAATGCATCATCAACCAATTTGAACAAGACACGCGCATTCTGCAAGAACCCAACGAGAAGAAACCCTTTGTGGGCTTAGAACAACTGGCAGATAGCAGCGTAAACCTTGTAGTGAGAGTGTGGGTAAAAACTACTGACTACTGGTCCGTGTTTTACCAAGGACAACAAATGATTTACGACGCCTTCCGCACACATAATATCAACATTCCATACCCGCAAATGGTGGTGCACACCGACAAAAACTAACGTAAAACCCAAGCACTACACAAAGCACACTGAAAATGTGTAAAAATCAAAACAAATGCTTGTGTGTAATGAAATAATTGCGTACTTTTGCATCTCGCAAGGGGTATACTAAACCAACAGTAAACCTCTACTTACAATAAGCAATTAAGTAATAACAAAAAATACAAAATCCTAAAATGATCGTAGTACAGGTTAAAGAAGGCGAAAACATCGAACGCGCCTTGAAGAAATTCAAAAGAAAGTTTGAAAAGACTGGTGTTGTTAAAGAACTCCGCGCTCGTCAGCAATTTGACAAACCAAGCGTATTGAAGCGTTTGGCTATGGAGCACGCTGTTTATGTACAGAAACTTCACCGCAACGAAGACTAATCTTTTGTTAGCTTCATTAAAAAAGCTAAAAGATTTTACATAGTCAAGTTGTTAAAAAATAACGTTGGTATACCATCTATACTAACGCCGAAAAAGAGCTATGCAAAGAAGGCTTATTAGCCACCATTTCTTGCATAGCTCTTTTTGTTTTTAAAGCACATCATAGCCCGTGCTACTCGCACACACTGATAAGGGCACTTACAAAGAGCATGCAAAGCATTCGGCAGAATAGATGAAACGTAAAAACAGAATTTATAAAAACACCATTAACACATAAAAAGGCTTGGTGAACAACATTCACCAAGCCTTACACTAAATAATTAATAGTTTATAATCTCTCAATCGCTTGGTCTATCTACCTTCGCAAGCCGATGCCAAACGATGCCTTCAATTGTTATTAAGCATTGGATTATAGCATACGTTTTGAGGAACTTAATGCACCATCTGTAACTATCCCCACACGCTTAATACAATTCAACGTTATACGATGTTACGATAGGGCAAAACTTATTTGCCTTGACGTTCCTTATACTTCTCAATCTGACGAAGTAACGAGTCTACACAAAGGTCAACACCCTCTTCGAAAGTGTCGCATACCTTTTCTGCATGCAATTCGGTACCAGGAAGTGAAACGTTAAGAGCTGTTTCCTTGTTCTTAGCAGTTTCAGGCTTAACCACCTTAAGGATAAACTCTGCCTTGATTATATTTTCGCATGTTTTAGCGAGTTTGCTTGCTTTCTTGTCAATAAAAGCATTCAACTTTTCTGTAGCGTCGAAGTGAATGGCTTGAATCTTGAGTTCCATAATAAATCAGATTTATGCCCTTGGATGGGCAAGTTTATATTCCTTTTTGAGGTCGGCAAATGTGTTGTGCGTATATATCTCTGTTGTTGATATGCTCTCATGTCCTAACAACTCTTTTATAGCTTCGAGGTCGGCACCATTATTGAGCATTGCAGTGGCAAAGGTATGACGTAACACATGCGGACTCTTCTTCTTTTGCATTGTTACAAGTGAAAGATAGTGATTGACGATAGTGCGTATTTGCGATATGGTGATGCGCTTCAGTTTACGTCCCAAAAACATTGCTTTACTGTCTGCAACATCTGTTAGCGTTTGCCGCAATGAGAGGTAAGCAACTAAAGTATCCTTCAGTTCTAAACCAAAAGGAACTACTCTCTGCTTATTGCGTTTGCCTGTAACCTTCAACTCGCAACGCTCCATATTAACATCTGCAATATTAAGGCCTATCAACTCTGAAAGACGAATACCCGTATGATAGAATGTTTGCAATATGGTATAGTCGAGCATGCCTTTAAAGCCATCGGGATATACCACCTTGTCGAAGAGACTATCTACCTCTGTCTTGCGCAAGAATGTGGGCAACGAGGCGCTTGTCTTAGGGTTGTGTATGCGAGCCAAAGGACTATTTTCAATAACCCCTATACGCTGCAAATACTTATAGAAACTGCGAAGTGCACTTAGCTTCTTACCTATTGTGCGTGCCTTTTCTCCGTCCTTTGCTTCATTTGTCATCCATTGTCTGACAACATCCGCATCTATCGTCTGCCAAGTGAGCGTTTCGTCTAAATGGAGGAAGAACTCTTCAAACGAACTCAGTGTTATCTTATATGTCAGTATGGTTTTTTCGGAATAACCTCTGTCTGATAACAAATAGTCCAAGAAATTCTTTACCTCTTTCATTTTGCTCTATCTTTCATAAGCGAATATCGGAAGTTTTTTTGATATTACCAAATTTATTAGCAGAAAATATAAGTAGAGTTTCCAATACACAACCTTTATTAAGGTACTATATATTGAATTTTAACACTCCTATCTGTCGTTTGAAGAAAGCGATAATTTTGTTTTTCTTTGATTTTCAATAACACTTCTTCTATATAACAACATAGACATAAAAAAAACTCTTCCAAACCTCAATGAATGAGTTTGGAAGAGTCTTTTTATTTAATATGAAAAGAGTTTCAAAGATTACTCTGCATTCTTTTCTGCTTGAGCTTTTTCGTATTCGTCTTTATCGGCAACGATAATCTTTGAGAACTCACGTAAGCCTGTACCTGCTGGAATAAGGTGACCGCAAATAACATTCTCCTTCATACCCTCAAGATAGTCGGTCTTGCCACTGATAGCAGCCTCGTTGAGCACCTTAGTGGTCTCTTGGAAGGATGCTGCAGACATGAAGCTCTTGGTTTGAAGTGCAGCACGTGTAATACCTTGAAGTATCTGAGTTGAAGTGGCAGCCATTGCATCACGCACTTTAACGAGCTTAAGGTCACGACGCTTAAGTTGTGAGTTTTCGTCACGAAGCTTGCGAGCAGTAACAATCATACCCTTCTTCATTGTTTCGCTATCGCCGGCATCTACTACTACCTTCTTGCCCCAAATACGATCATTCTCTTCTGCAAAGTCGAGTTTGTCTACTATTTGCTGCTCAAGGAAGCGAGTATCACCAGGTTCGTTAATTTGAACCTTGCGCATCATCTGGCGAACAATTACCTCGAAGTGCTTATCATTGATCTTTACACCTTGCAAACGGTATACATCTTGTACCTCATTTACAATGTACTCTTGTACTGCCGTTGGACCCTTGATAGCCAAGATGTCGCCTGGAGTAATAGAACCATCCGACAATGGAGTACCTGCACGCACAAAGTCGTTCTCCTGTACAAGGATTTGCTTTGATAATGGCACAAGATATTTCTTAACCTCACCAAGCTTTGATGTAACAATAATCTCGCGGTGGCCACGCTTTACATTACCCATCGTAATCTCGCCATCGATTTCGCTAACCACAGCTGGATTACTTGGATTACGAGCCTCGAACAACTCTGTAACACGTGGAAGACCACCGGTGATATCACCAGCCTTACCTACAACACGTGGTATCTTAACAAGAATATCACCTGCTTTCAGTTTCTGTCCGTCCTCAACTACAATGTGACCATTGATAGGGAAGCTATACGTACGTAATATCTCGCCTTTGTCGTCAAGAATGTTTGCAGTAGGTACATGAGTTTTGTCTTTAGACTCAATAACAATGCGTTCGCGAAGACCTGTTGCTTCATCCTCTTCAACACGATAGCTGATACCTTCTGTAACATTTTCGAACTGAATAGTACCTGCATTTTCTGTAACAATTACAGCGTTGAATGGGTCCCACTTAGCAATGATAGTATCCTTTTCTACATGGTCGCCTTCGCTTACAAAGAGTTGTGAACCATAAGGAACATTCTGGTTTGAAAGGATGATACCTGTATTCTCGTCTATAAAGCGAACTTCGGCCAAACGACCTACAACAATCTTACATGCCTTGCCTTCTTCGTCGGCTGCATCAACTGTACGCAACTCGTCAAATTCTACACGGCATTCTGTCTTTGCCTTGATGGTTGCATTAGCAGCTGCATTCGATGCAATACCACCAGCGTGGAATGTACGAAGTGTAAGCTGAGTACCAGGTTCACCAATTGACTGTGCTGCAATTACACCTACAGCCTCACCCTTTTGTACCATGCGGCTTGTAGCGAGGTTACGGCCGTAACATTTCATGCAGACACCATGCTTGCTTTCGCATGTGAGCACTGAACGAATTTCAACGCTTTCGATTGGTGAAGCCTCGATTTCTGCAGCAATAGGTTCAGTGATTTCTTCGCCTGCTGCAACAATGAGTTTACCTGT
Organism: Prevotellaceae bacterium UBA5903; assembly: GCA_002431845.1. Lineage (GTDB taxonomy): Bacteria > Bacteroidota > Bacteroidia > Bacteroidales > Bacteroidaceae > Alloprevotella. The sequence goes on from DJEH01000086.1 coordinate 7,739, forward strand.
AGTTGGGTTGATAATATCGTGTACTGACACACGACCAAGGATACGCTCTGAGAGTGAAGAAATAACTTCATCACCATCCTTCAAGGCTGTACATACTAATCCACGAAGTGTACCACAATCCTCTTCGTTGATAATAACATCATGCGATACGTCTACCAAACGACGAGTCAAATAACCTGCATCGGCAGTCTTCAATGCGGTATCGGCCAAACCCTTACGAGCACCGTGAGTAGAGATAAAGTACTCTAGCACAGACATACCCTCCTTAAAGTTAGAAAGAATTGGGTTTTCAATAATCTGCGCTCCTTCGGCACCTGCTTTTTGAGGTTTAGCCATCAAACCACGCATACCTGCAAGCTGAGCAATCTGATCGGCAGAACCACGGGCACCAGAGTCAAGCATCATGAATACGGCATTGAAACCTTGATCGGCTTCTGTCATCTGCTTCATCAAGGTCTTCTTGATGTCGTTGTTCACGTGCGTCCACGTATCAATTACTTGGTTGTAACGTTCGTTGTCTGTGATGAAACCCATATTATAGTTCATCATGATTTGCTCAACTTCATCGTTACCACGCTTAACAATGTCAGCCTTCTCTTTAGGAATGATAATATCATCCAAGTTGAATGAAAGGCCACCCTCGTATGCTTTGCGATAACCAAGGTTCTTAATACCATCAAGGAAGTCGCAAGCACGTGCCATACCCACAGTTTTGATTACAAGAGCAATGACATCACGCAATGACTTTTTAGAGATTACCTTATTGATGTATCCACACTCTTCTGGAATTATACCATTAACAATGATACGTCCAACAGATGTTTCTACAATGTGTTTAATTTTTGCACCACGCTCATCAATATCGTTTACAAGCACCTTAACAGGAGCATGTACGTCTACGCGGCGTTCATTAAATGCGATGATAGCCTCTTCAGGACCATAGAATGTAAGACCTGTACCCTTTGCACCTGGACGCAACTTGGTGATGTAATAAAGACCCAACACCATATCTTGCGAAGGCACAGTGATAGGAGCACCATTGGCAGGATTAAGAATGTTGTGGCTTTGGAGCATCAACATCTGCGCTTCAAGCACAGCCTCATTGCTCAATGGGAGGTGAACTGCCATCTGGTCACCATCAAAGTCGGCATTGAACGCAGTACATGCCAATGGGTGAAGTTGGATAGCTTTACCTTCAATCATCTTAGGTTGGAAAGCCTGTATACCTAAACGGTGAAGTGTAGGCGCACGGTTTAGGAGCACAGGGTGTCCTTTCATTACGTGTTCAAGGATATCCCAAATAACAGGTTCGCGACGGTCTACAATTTTTTTCGCACTCTTTACTGTTTTTACAATACCACGTTCAATGAGTTTGCGAATGATGAATGGCTTGTAAAGTTCGGCAGCCATAAGTTTTGGCAAACCGCACTCACCCATTTTCAACTCAGGACCTACAACAATTACAGAACGTGCTGAATAGTCTACACGCTTACCAAGGAGGTTCTGACGGAAACGTCCTGCCTTACCCTTCAAAGAGTCTGACAAAGACTTTAAAGGACGATTGCTATCGCTCTTTACTGCAGATGACTTACGAGAGTTATCAAACAAGCTATCTACAGACTCCTGCAACATACGCTTTTCGTTACGGAGGATAACCTCTGGAGCCTTAATCTCAATAAGACGTTTCAAACGATTGTTGCGAATGAGCACACGACGATATAGGTCGTTCAAATCGGAAGTTGCAAATCGGCCACCATCCAATGGAACCAAAGGACGAAGATCTGGAGGAGTGACAGGTATAACCTTCATAATCATCCATTCTGGCTTGTTACGATCACGGCTTGAACGGAATGATTCAACAACTTGAAGACGCTTCAAAGCTTCATTCTTACGTTGCATAGAAGAGTCTGAGTTGGCTCTATCACGCAATTCATAAGAAAGACTATCAAGGTCAATATTCTTCAAGAGGTCATATACAGCCTCTGCACCCATTTTAGCAATAAACTTGTTAGGGTCTGCATCCTCAAGGTATTGATTTTCCTTAGGGAGTTTCTTAACAAGCTCTAGGTACTCATCTTCAGTTAAGAGGTCTAACTTTTGAACATCATCTTCAAGAACACCTGGCTGAATAACAACATAGCGTTCGTAGTAGATGATAGAATCAAGTTTCTTTGTCGGAATACCCAACAAATAACCAATCTTGTTAGGCAAAGAACGGAAATACCAAATGTGTGCAACTGGCACAACCAATTGTATATGTCCTGCACGCTCACGACGTACTTTCTTTTCAGTAACTTCTACACCACAACGATCGCAGACAATGCCTTTATAGCGAATGCGCTTATACTTTCCGCAGTGGCATTCATAATCCTTTGTAGGACCAAAAATGCGCTCACAGAACAAGCCATCACGCTCTGGCTTATAGGTGCGGTAGTTGATAGTTTCAGGCTTCAACACCTCGCCATACGAATTTGCCATTATCTCTTCTGGAGAAGCAAGACCAATGGTAATTTTCGTAAAGTTACTTTTTATCTTATTATCTCTTTTAAATGCCATTTTCTTTTTGAAATGATTGAGAGTGGAAAAGTAAAGTTTACTTATAACCTTGATATTCTTCGTTTATATACCATCTATTGATAGGGTTAAGATGTGCAGTTGTTCACCCTTGTAATAGGACAAAACAACTGACATCTTATTATGATATATTTTCTCTTATATATAAAATAAGAAAAGGATTTCAAAGTTATAAGACTATTATATTAGTCGAGTGTGATGCTTAAGCCTAAGCCACGAAGTTCGTGAAGCAACACATTGAGAGATTCTGGTATGCCTGGTGTTGGCATAGGATCACCCTTGACAATAGCCTCGTAAGCTTTTGCACGTCCTGTAACGTCGTCCGACTTAATAGTAAGGATTTCCTGCAATACATGCGAAGCACCGAATGCCTCAATTGCCCAAACCTCCATTTCACCGAAACGCTGACCACCAAACTGTGCTTTACCACCAAGAGGTTGCTGTGTGATAAGTGAGTATGGACCAATTGAACGAGCATGCATTTTATCTTCAACCATGTGGCCCAACTTAAGCATATAAGTTACACCCACTGTTGCTTTTTGGTCGAAAGCTTCGCCCGTTGCACCATCGTAAAGCTGCATTGAGCAATAACGTGGAAGACCAGCCTTATCTGTCCATTCGCAAAGGTCTTCAAGTTTTGCACCATCAAAGATAGGAGTAGCAAACTTAACACCCAATTTGCGACCTGCGGCACCAAGAACAGCCTCGAAAATCTGACCAATGTTCATACGTGAAGGCACACCCAGCGGATTTAATACAATATCAACAGGAGTACCATCAGCGAGGAACGGCATATCCTCTTGACGCACTACCTTAGATACAATACCCTTGTTACCGTGGCGACCTGCCATCTTATCACCTACACCAATCTTACGCTTCTTAGCAATGTAAACCTTAGCTTGTTGTATGATACCAGAAGGAAGATCATCACCAATCGTAATAGCAAACTTCTTTCTCTTTAAGATAGCATCCAATTGGTTGTACTTCTTTAGATAGTTGATAACAAGCTGACGTATAAGTTCGTTAGCATGTTTATCATCTGTCCAATCGCGCAATTCAACAGATGTATAGTCAAGAGAGCTGAGCACAGCCTTATTAAACTTAGTGCCTGCCGCAATAACCTCCGAACCTACATTGTCCTTAACGCCAAGTGACTCCTTATCGCTGATAAGAGATAGAAGTTTATTAATCATCACTTCCTTCAAATCATCAACATCCTTTTGGAAGTCATCATCCAACTTCTGCAACGTCACCTTATCTGCAGCCTTTGCACTACGTGTTTTCTGAACACGAGCAAACAAGCGCTTGTTGATAACCACACCTGCAAGCGATGGATTAGCCTTCAAAGAAGCATCCTTCACATCACCAGCCTTGTCACCAAAGATAGCACGTAGGAGCTTTTCTTCAGGAGTAGGATCGCTTTCACCCTTTGGAGTAATCTTACCTATCAGAATATCACCAGGAGCAACGCGAGCACCAATACGAATAATACCCGTTTCGTCAAGATCCTTAGTGGCATCTTCACTTACATTTGGAATATCATTGGTAAACTCTTCCATGCCTCGTTTAGTCTCACGTACCTCAAGTGAATATTCATCCACATGAACAGAAGTAAGAATATCCTCACGAACCATACGTTCGTTGAGTACGATAGCATCCTCATAGTTGTAACCCTTCCAAGGCATGTAAGCTACCAATAGGTTGCGACCCAAAGCCAACTCACCATTTTCAGTAGCATAACCTTCTGTAAGGATATCACCTTTGTGAACAATCTGACCCTTATCGCAGATAGGACGAAGGTCGATAGTCATATTCTGGTTTGTACGACGGAACTTAGGAATTGTATATTCCTTTACATTAGAGTCGAAGCTTACGAACTCTTCGTCTTCTGTGCGGTCGTATGCAATGCGAATAGTTGTAGCATCAACATATTCAACAACGCCATCGCCTTCAGCTGTAATCATTGTACGAGAGTCCTCGCACACTTGCTTCTCAATACCAGTACCTACAATAGGAGCTTCGCTGCGAATAAGAGGTACAGCCTGGCGCATCATGTTCGATCCCATCAATGCACGGTGAGCATCATCGTGTTCCAAGAATGGGATAAGAGATGCTGCAATAGAAGCAATCTGTTGTGGAGATACGTCCATCAACTCTACCTGCGAAGGTGGAACCACAGGATAATCAGCATCCTGACGGCATTTTACCTTATCACGGATAAATGAGCCATCATCGTTAAGAGGAGCATTACCTTGACCGATAATTTTATTCTCTTCTTCCTCAGCAGAAAGGTAAACAATGTGGTCGTTGTCAAGGTCTACGATAGAGTCCTTAACCTTGCGGTAAGGAGTTTCGATAAAGCCCAAATCATCAATCTTTGCATATACACAAAGAGATGAAATCAAACCGATGTTAGGACCTTCAGGCGACTCAATAGGACAAAGGCGACCATAGTGCGTATAGTGTACGTCACGAACCTCGAAACCTGCGCGTTCACGCGAAAGACCACCAGGACCAAGTGCAGACAAACGACGTTTGTGTGTTACCTCAGCCAATGGGTTAGTTTGGTCCATAAACTGAGAAAGAGCATTTGTACCAAAGAATGAGTTGATAACGCTCGAAATAGTCTTTGCGTTAATCAAATCAGTTGGAGTGAACACCTCGTTGTCACGAACATTCATACGCTCACGAATAGTACGGCTCATACGTGCCAAACCAATAGCAAATTGGTTAGAAAGCTGCTCGCCTACCGTGCGTACACGACGATTGCTCAAGTGGTCAATATCATCGACAGTAGCCTTTGAGTTAATGAGTTCAACCAAATAGCGGATAATCTCGATAATATCTTCACGAGTAAGCACTCTTACATCGATATCGGTGCTCAAATTGAGTTTCTTATTGATACGATAGCGACCAACTTCGCCAAGGTCATAACGCTTTTCAGAGAAGAAAAGGTTATTAATAACTTCGCGAGCTGAAGCATCATCAGCAGGGTCTGCGTTACGCAACTGACGATAGATATAATTTACAGCCTCTTGTTCAGAGTTAGAGGGGTCTTTCTGTAAAGTATTAAAGATGATAGAGTAGTCGGTAGAGGCACCTTCTTCTGGGTGAACAAGAATAGTTTGTTCGCCAGATTCAAGGATAGTGTCTATATTATCATCAGAGATTTCAGTTTCACGATCTAACAAAATCTCATTACGTTCAATAGAAATAACCTCACCCGTTTGAGAGTCTACAAAGTCTTCAAGTGTAGTAGAAAGAACACGAGCAGCAAGCTTGCGACCTATCATCTTTTTGAGGTTAGTTTTATTAACCTTAACCTCTTCAGCAAGATTGAAGATTTGTAGAATATCCTTATCACTTTCAAACCCTATGGCACGAAGCAAAGTAGTAACAGGCAACTTCTTTTTACGATCGATGTAAGCATACATCACATTGTTGATGTCTGTAGCAAATTCAATCCAAGAGCCCTTGAAAGGAATAATACGTGCCGAATAGAGTTGTGTACCATTAGCATGTACACTTGAACCAAAGAACACACCAGGAGAGCGGTGCAACTGCGAAACAACAACGCGTTCAGCACCATTGATAATAAATGTGCCATTATCAGACATGTAAGGGATAGATCCCAAGAACACATCCTGCACAACCGTATCAAAATCCTCGTGATCTGGGTCAGTACAATAAAGTTTAAGTTTTGCCTTGAGGGGCACACTATAAGTGAGTCCACGCTCCAAACATTCATTGATGCTATAACGAGGTTCGTCGATATAATAGTCAATGAATTCTAGTACAAAGTTATTGCGAGTATCAGCAATAGGGAAGTTCTCAGCAAAAACTTTGTATAGACCATCGTTCTTACGTAGTTCACTCGGAGTGTCGAGTTGCAAGAAATCTTTAAAAGATTTAAGCTGTACGTCCAAGAAATCTGGATAAGGCATCGGATTCTTGATAGACGCAAAGTTTACACGTTGATTTATTACTCTTGAAGACATTCGTCGTATTGTTGGGGATGAAAGAAATAATTATAAGCAGCATTGTATAGTTGCTTATAAAAAAACATGCGTCATGCTCATTTTACTTGCCTATGTATAAAGCAGTGAGGCGTTGTAGCAAAAAACAACGTTGAACTAAAATGTAACGTTGAAATAGAATAGTATAGACGCAAAAAGGTTATGAACCCTCTACCAGAAGATTCATAACCAAAGCCCTTATAGGGATAATGTTTATTAAGCGAGTTCTACTTCAGCACCAGCCTCTTCGAGAGCCTTCTTAAGTGCTTCAGCTTCTTCCTTAGCAACACCTTCCTTAACCTTAGAAGGAGCACCATCAACTAAGTCCTTAGCTTCCTTCAAGCCAAGACCGCAGTGTTCCTTAACAGCCTTAACTACTTGGAGCTTAGCAGCACCTGCGCTCTTGAGAACAACGTCGAATGAAGTCTTCTCTTCAGCAGCAGCTGCACCAGCAGCAGGACCGGCAGCAACAGCAACAGCTGCAGCAGCGGGTTCAATTCCATACTCGTCCTTCAGGATAGTTGCCAACTCGTTTACTTCTTTCACTGTCAAATTTACCAATTCTTCAGCGATAGCTTTGATATCTGCCATTTTCTTAAATGTATTTTTTTTTGTTATTATCTAAATTTAATTGGGTAATCCAGGATGCAGAATTAAATATTCTGGATTATTCTGGGCGTTCGCCCAAAGTTTTAAGCACACCGTGAATAGTTTGTCCTGCACTTGAGAGAGCAGAGATAACATTCTTGGCTGGAGATTGTAGCAAAGCAACAACCTCTGCGATAACTTCTGCTTTGCTCTTGATAGCGCAAAGAGTATCGAGTTGGTCAGCACCAACATAGAAGCCTTCCTCAGCATAAGCGCCCTTCAATGTAGGAACGCCATCCTTACCAACTTCCTTAATAAGTTTAGCAGGAGCATTAGCTGTTTGGCAGAAGAAAACCGCAGTTGTACCTTTCAAGCAGTCATAAAGAGGAGAGTAATCAACCTCTGATGCTTCGAAAGCCTTGTGCAAGAGTGTATTCTTAACAACTACCATTTTGATGTCGGCACCGAAAGCCTTGCGGCGAAGAGCTGAAGTAGCTTCAGCGTTCATACCAGTTACATCTACGAGGTAGAGGTGTGAATATTCTTTAATCTGTTCACCGAGTTTCTCGATGATGATACCTTTATCTTCCTTCTTCATGTTTGTAATTCAGTTTAGATTTCTTCTACAGATTTAGGATCAATCTTGATACCCTTACTCATGGTAGAGGAAAGATAAATACTCTTGATATAAGTACCCTTAGCACTTGCAGGTTTCAGTTTGATGATAGTAGCCATAAATTCTTTGGCATTACCAAAAATCTGATCAGCAGTGAAAGAAACCTTACCGATTGAAGTGTGAACAATACCACTCTTATCAACCTTAAAGTCGATCTTACCTTGCTTAACCTCGCGAATAGCCTTGGCAACATCCATAGTAACGGTACCGCTCTTTGGGTTAGGCATCAAGCCACGAGGACCGAGGACACGACCCAGGGCACCAATTTTACCCATGATAGCGGGCATAGTGATGATAACATCAACGTCTGTCCAACCACCTTTAATTTTCTCGATATATTCATCGAGACCTACATAGTCAGCGCCAGCTTCTTTAGCAGCAGCTTCGGCATCGGGAGTACAGAGGCAGAGCACACGTACAGTCTTACCAGTACCATTAGGTAGAGATACGACACCGCGAACCATTTGGTTTGCCTTACGTGGGTCTACGCCCAAACGTACATCAATATCGATTGAAGCATCGAACTTGGTGGTAGTGATTTCCTTCACCAAAGATGCAGCTTCTTTCAA
>DJEH01000068.1 GCA_002431845.1 Prevotellaceae bacterium UBA5903
GAGCGGAAAACGAGACTCGAACTCGCGACCCCAACCTTGGCAAGGTTGTGCTCTACCAACTGAGCTATTTCCGCGTTTATCTTTGCACTCCCTTTCTGTCGGATTGCGAGTGCAAAGGTAGGGGTTTATTTCTAAACTACCAAACTATTTTGAAAATATTTTCATCTTTTTTTCAAAAAAAATGCATAGGCAAGCACATTTGCAAAGCCAACAAGAGGAATTATAAAGGCTACTGAGATGTTTGACGAATCGGCCACAAGTCCCATAAACAAAGGGCCTATGGCTCCTCCAACAGGGGTCATCATAAGCAACGAAGAGGCCCGTTTGGTTAATGGTCCTAAATCTTTTAACGAGAGTGCAAAAATTGTAGGAAACATGATACTTTCGAATACATAAGTTAGGATAAGCGCAGCAATTGATATTGCACCCATGCCTAAAATTACTACGAAAGTGGTGAAAAAAGTTCCAATGGCGCATATACGTAACACTTTTTCGCTACCCACATATTGCATGATAGAACTGCCCACTACTCTGCCAAGCATAAACAATCCTAAACCTGCAAATGAGAGTACGATGCTTGCATCGCGAGGGGAGAGCCACCCTGTATCGCTTACATAGTTAATAAAAAAGCTATTGATAGATATTTCTGAAACCTCATAACTTAGCAATGCAAACAAGCCAAACATAAAGACTTTGTTCTTTACAAGACTTTTCAAAGCATTATCGCCAGATTGTAATGTTTGGTTATTTTCATCATTTTGCTGTATTTCTGGTAAACGTACTCGACTGAATACCATTGCCACACACAACGCCACCACAGCCATAACAATGTAGGGCAAGGCTATACTCTGCTGTGTTGCATTTTCTGAAAACAGCAATAATCCACCAAAAAGCGGGCCACACACGCATCCTAAGCCATTAAATGCTTGGGCTAAGTTAAGACGCGATGCCGCTGTTTCGCTATCGCCTAACTCTGTGACATAAGGGTTGGCGGCTGTTTCGAGGAATACCAAGCCACATGCTATGATGAAGAGCGATAACAAAAAGAACTCAAACGACATCATCTGTGCTCCTGGCCAAAACATCAAGGCTCCTATGCCATATAAGCATAAACCAGTAACGACTCCTCGGCGATATCCCTTACGATCGATGATGATGCCTGCTGGGATAGCCATGACAAAATAGCCTAAATAAAACATTACTTGCACCATTGATGAATGGGCATGTGTCATACCTGGTAGCACTTGTTGAAAATGCTTGTTGAGCACATCTAAGATGGAATGTGCCGCTCCCCACATGAAGAAGAGAGAAGAAATAAGGATAAATGGTAGTATATACTGCTTTTTTACTAAAGCCTTCATTGTTTATGGTTAAATTTGATGTATGAAGTAGGTGTTTGGCATTTATTCCAAACACCTACATTGTTATATCCACTAAAAATACATAGAGGTTTTATTCCTCATAATGTTCAAACAAGAAATCATTGTATGGATATTTCTGCACATGCAATTGTTTAACACGTGTATAAAGCAATTGCTTAAGCTCCTCTATGTTTTGACGCTCACGTGCAGAAATAAATATGCAATCTTCACCCATTTTGGCCATCCAAGTTTTTTTCAAATCCTCAAGCGATACGTTTTCTTTGGTAGCGGGTGTTAAGTCATCTGGATCTTTTTCAATCCATTTGTAAGCATCCATCTTGTTAAAGATTAGCAACTGAGGCTTTTCGGAGCATCCTAAGTCGCACAAGGTTTTATTGACTACATCTATCTGTTCCATAAAGTCGGGATGTGAAACATCAACTACATGTACCAATAAATCGGCTTCTCTTACCTCATCAAGTGTGCTCTTAAACGACTCAACAAGGTCGGTTGGCAATTTGCGGATGAAACCTACTGTATCAGCCAATAAGAAAGGTAGATTGTCTATAATCACTTTGCGCACTGTGGTATCGAGCGTAGCAAAAAGTTTATTCTCTGCAAAAACTTCGGCTTTTGCCAAAAGGTTAATCAATGTTGATTTGCCCACATTGGTATATCCCACCAAAGCAACACGTATCAGTCTACCACGATTTTTGCGCTGTGTAGTTTTTTGCCTATCAATGTTGGCAAGTCGCTGCTTGAGTAAAGACATTCGGTTAAGGATGATACGACGGTCCATTTCAAGCTGAGTTTCACCAGGACCACGAAGTCCTACGGAACCTTTTCCACCACCCGAACCAGAACCGCCACCTTGTCGCTCAAGGTGTGTCCATAGACGTTGCAAACGGGGAAGCATGTAGCGATATTGTGCCAATTCGACTTGTGTCTTTGCATTTGCCGTTTGCGCACGCATGGCAAATATATCAAGAATAAGATTTGTGCGGTCTAATATTTTAACACCTAAAGCACGCTCTATGTTACGCAATTGCTTGGCTGATAATTCGTCATCAAATATCACCATGCCAATTTCTCGCTCTGCGTCTTCTTCAGCATCAATATAAGCACGTATTTCCTCCAACTTACCTTTACCGACATAACTTACTGCCGATGGACCATCCATCTTCTGAGTAAATCGCTTAACAGTTACAGCACCTGCTGTTTCTGCCAAAAATTCCAACTCATCAAGGTACTCGTTGGTTTTTCGCTCATTTTGTGTTTTTGTAACCAAACCTACTAATATGGCAGTTTCGGCTTTTATTTCTTCTGTTTGTATAAATCCTTGCATATCATTATTTTTATAAGTACAAAATTAGCGCATTTTGCGCATTCTATGCCACTATATTAGCCAAATATGCTATTGCTTTGGCTTTAATAGAATATAAAAAACTATGGGCACTCCCATTAAAGGAGTAATAGCAGCTAAAGGCAGTGTACCACGTTCTCCAGGAAGATGCGACACTATAAGCGAAAGTAAAGCTACATTTGCGCCTATGAGCATACAGGCTGGTAACAAATACTTATGGTTCGCTGTTGAAAAAAGTATACGAGCTATGTGCGGCACTGCTAATCCAACAAACGAGATAGGACCACACATTGCAGTTATAGTTGCCGTTAGCACTCCCGTTATGAGCAACGAAAGCGTACGTACCTTACGCACGTTTACACCCAAGTTCGTGGCATAATCCATTCCTAAAAGCATCGCATTCAATGGCGTTGCCATCCATAATAGCATAAGCATTGGTAGTATTGTTAAAACTATTATTAATGGCAAACGTTGCAAAGAGATTCCCGAAAAATCACCTAAACTCCACACCACAAATGAACGTAAACCATCGGCTGATGCATAAAAACTTAGCAACGATATAATAGCTGATATGACAAAGCTAAGCATCACACCTGCTATCAAAAGGGCCAAGTTACCATGTAACAACCTACTACATGCCACAAGCAATGTGTTCACCACACTTGCTCCCAAAAATGCAGCAGCAATCGTTAGGACAATGCCCGATAATGTATTATCTCCTATTGTCCAACTCCCTCCCAAAACAAGCAAAGCTATAGCAACTCCAAGCGACGCACCACTATTAATACCCAATAATGATGGATCTGCCAAAGGGTTTTCAAAAAGTGTTTGCATAAGCAAACCACTTACAGCTAAAGCTGAACCTGCACAAATTGCTGTTACCATTTGTGGAAAACGCAACTCTGCTATGATAAAGTGCGTTTCTTCGTTTCCATTGCCACATATAGTATCTATAATCTCGTTTAAAGGGATATTCACACTACCCACACATAGCGACACTATAGCAAGCAACAATAAAAACAATGCCAGTATGACAATATTAAGATGCGATTTTGTATAATCGTTTAAAGAACTTTTAGGCATGGCTATTTTAGCTCTTATTTCATAGGTATATAATAATCATCTGATGAAGACACTACATCAGGATGAAATATATGTATTAAATTCTTTAGTAATCGTTCTGGGTGAAAAGGAACTTCTTCATAAAAAGCAGTTTTCATTGTGTTACATGCCCATATACGATGCTTCTTCCATGCTTTCACTTGTGTATAAGGTAAATAATCTTGTTGCATTTGCTTATAAGTTAAGTTGTCTGATTGACCATACTTAACAAGCCAAATGTCAGCCTTACTTCCACGCATCAACACGTTCTCTATACCGAGAGGTAAACTTCCACTATCCTTATTATCTGCCCATAAATACCTCGCGCCTGCATCATTTATAAACTGCCCCATCGTGCTTTTACCACCTGGCTGATACCAAATATTGCCTGTACGAAGATCACACATTACGCTTGGACATTTATCTCTCCCTTTCTTCACCATATCCTTTAGCAATAGATAGTTTTTCTCTACACTATCAAATAGAGAATCTGCGCTTGCAGCTTTGCCAAACAATCTGCCATAAAAGCGCATCCATTCTGCTCGTCCCAAAGGAGACGTTTCCATATAATCAGCGCATTGTACTAAAGTAAGTTTACTCTTATTAAATGCGCTATAATCTGCATTTTCAAATGGAGAAACAAAAACCGCGTCACATTGAACATACTTCATTAATTCAAGATTAGGCGACATACTTGTTCCCATATTTTTTATATCCTTATGCAGTCGTAAATAGTTCTTTATTTTTGTACTTACTACATAAGCTGTGTCTGTAACACCTGCTATATACTGCTCTGTTCCTAAATCTAACATAAGCGACATGTGCACTGCAGATGTAAGGGTTGAACGCTCTATAGGGGTTCGTACCACCTCGCCATGCGGCATATTCAGTGGCAAGCTTTGCGATTTTGGAACAAGTACATAACTAGCCATCGTACGCTGCTTATGCCAAGGGTCTGCAACCTTCACTATCGTAAAGCTATCAGCCTCCTCTATTGATAGTAGCGAAGCATAATGCATTTTTAAAGTTGCGCTGCTATTACCAACTTTATCTGATACACACGATACCAAGCATACTACACAGCATAGCACACAGCATATCGTTAAAACAAACTTCCTTATCATATACGCTTTCAGCAACATACACTTTTACAATGTTATTTCACCAGCAATACTCGTGTTCATAAACCTTACAATTTTTTCAGTTGAATAGCCATGACCAAGTAAAAACATCAACTTCGTTATCATGCTTTCTACTGTTGAGTCGTATCCATTAATTACACCTGCTTGCAAAAGTTGAAGGCCTGTTTCATAGAGATGCATCTCCACTGTACCTTTAAAACATTGGGTAATATTCACAACAATCACACCATTGTTTATCAAACGACGAATACTATCAACAAACCAAGGTTTCTGAGGAGCATTACCAGCTCCAAAAGTTTTTAACACCACAGCACGCAAACCATTGACACGAAACATTGCATCAATAACTTCTTTCCTTATACCAGGAAAAAGTGTAAGAACCATAACATTCGTATCAAGCAAATAATGTGGTTCAAAAATTTTTCCTGGTTGAGGATGCCTAATCAGATGCTTTTCATATTTGATGTGTATGCCTGCATGAGCCAACGAAGGTAAATTAAACGAACGAAAAGCATTAAAACCTTCTGAGTTTATCTTCGTTGTACGATTTCCACGCATCAATCTGCTTTCAAAGAATATACATACCTCAGGCACCATAGGATGCCCATCTTGATCGCGAGCTGCTGCAATCTCTATACTTGTTAGCAAGTTCTCTTTACCATCAGTACGTAGCTGTCCGATAGGAAGTTGTGAACCAGTAATAATCACGGGCTTACCTATATTTTCAAGCATAAAACTTAATGCAGAAGCTGTATAAGCCATTGTATCCGTTCCATGTAAAAGTACAAAACCATCATAATCATTATAATGATCCGCAATTATATGCACCATTTTCACCCAATAACGTGGCTCCATGTCGCTTGAATCAATAGGAGGATCAAATGCTAAAGCATCAATATTATAATGAAATTGTTTGAGTTCTGGAACATAGTGTTTGAAATGCTCAAAGTCAAAATTTTCGAGCGCACCAGTTTCAGGGTTTTCAATCATTCCGATTGTTCCACCTGTATAAATAATCAGTATGTGTGGTGTATGGGCATTTATCATGTTGCAAAACTACTAAAAAAACTTTATACATCTAATTGACGCAAGCAAAAGCTGCAATATACAATATGTACAACCAATATCCAAGCACAA
>DJEH01000087.1 GCA_002431845.1 Prevotellaceae bacterium UBA5903
TGAACACCTACTTATAAATTAATTTTGAATACCTACTTAGTGTTATATTGCCTAATGGTGGCTCTACACAACTCAAAAGGCGGCACAAACCATTTGATATAGCTTGTGCCACCTTTTGTATATAGATTTTATTAATCAATAATGATTATTTTGCCTTTTCAGCCTTAGCTACTTGTGCCTTAGCTTTAGCCAAAGCCTTGTTGTAAGCAGCTTCTGCTTTAGCCTTTGTTTTTGCGTCCTTAGCGCTCTTTACGTTGTCATAAAGGCTCCAAAGGTTGAACTTTTTAGTAGCTTCTTTCTCTGCTGCAGTAACAGCCTTAGCCTTAGTTTCTACAGCCTTTTCATCGTCTGCCTTAGCAAATGCATGGCGGAAGCCTTTCACCTCGTTCCAATGTCCACGAGTAAAGTCGGGGAATGCTACGCTTGCATTGTTGTGGTCCATTGACAAAGTACCAAGTTCGGCCAATGAGCACCATTCTGCAAGGTCGTAAACGTCCATATCAAGTGGAAGACCATTCTGTAAGCAATATACCAAACGGCTATCCATGATGAAGTCCATACCACCATGACCTCCTACTTCCTTAGCCTCGTCGCCATACTTCTTGAGGATGGGGTGTTGGTATTGTTGCTCAAGTGCTTGCTTTTCGCTCTCGGGCATAAAGCTATGAGAGCTCAAGTTGTCTACCTTAGGTTTGTGTCCAGCAGATGCCAATTGTTTAGCATCTACAGCATAACCTTCAATAGGATATTTGTTAGCAAAGCCCTTGGTACCTGTGAGTTGGTACAAACGGTTGTAGGGTTGAGGGTTCATCACATCGTGCTGAATTTCAATAACCTTGCCGTTTTCTGTGCGAATAAGGGTTGTAGTATGGTCGCCATTGCGGTAGTCGTTGCATGGTTTACCTGTTTTCTTTTCTACATACTCCTTGCCATGAGAGCTCTTTGTGTCCATTGCAACAAGTGTCTTCATGCGGTCGCCACGGTGAATATCAAGTGCTTGTGCCACAGGGCCAAGGCCATGAGTTGCATACACGTCGCCACGGTTTTCCTTGTTGTACTTCATACGCCAGCCAAGCTTTTCCTTGTCTGTTCCATCAGGGTTTTTCCAATAGTAATCCCAAAAGTCGTCGAGGTTGTGTATGTATGCTCCTTCGGCATGTAGCACCTCGCCAAATACACCATGTTGAGCCATATTGAGGGTGTTCATCTCAAACCAGTCGTAGCAGCAGTTTTCAAGAATCATGCAGTGCTTACGTGTTTTTTCTGATTCGTTGATAAGTGCCCAGCATTGTTCAAGGTTCATAGCCGAGGGTACTTCAATAGCTGTGTTCTTGCCATTTTGCATAGCGCACATGGCTACAGGGAAGTGGTGATCCCAGTCGGTAGCAACATATACAAGGTCAATATCGTTGCGCTTGCAAAGCTCTTTGTAACCATCAGCACCCGAGTAGATAGCTGCTGGTGCAAGGCCTGCATTTTTCAAATATTTTTGGCATGCTTCGGCACGTGCCTCTACGTAGTCGCAAAGTGCTACAATCTGTACACCTGGAATGTGAGTCCAACGCTCTACTGCACCTGGACCACGCATACCCAAACCTACGAAGCCTACGCGTACGGTTTGAATTTTTGGAGTAGTTAGGTTGATAACATCTTTCTGACCAGCAGGGCGTTCGGGAGTATCAACTACGATAGTACCTTGTTCCCAATGCCATTTTGTTGATGGCGAAGTAGACTGTGCACTCACTACTGCTGTGCCCATAGTGAGCATAGCTGCAAATGCTACAGCAAAACATTTAACCATTTTCATTGTATAAGAATTGAGTTATAATTAATTCATTTTAACGACAAAGGTAGTAAGAAAGTTTGTATAAAAGTAAAGAGCAATGCAAAAAGATTTATTTACACCGCTCTTTACATTATATTCCTAAATTATTATGCAATTATGCATAGCCTCCTATAGTTTTGCAACTTGCAATTGCCCGTTCAATAGTTTTACGCTATAACGTTTGCCTTTCTGCGTATTAAAATCAACGGTTTTATCGCCATATCGCACATGGCAAATGCCGCCTTTATGCGAGGTAATAAGGGCTTCTGCGAGCATGCCATTGCTCCACGACAAATCAACCTTAAAGTTGCCACGTGCACAAAGACCGCTTATGCTACCCTTGCTCCATGCATCGGGCAATGAGGGCAAAAGGTCTATGCAGCCCGTATGACTTTGCATGAGCATCTCTGTTACACCTGCCGTTCCACCAAAATTTCCATCTATCTGAAAAGGTGGGTGAATGTCCCACAAATTATCTGCAGTTCCGTTTTTAAGCAAATTGCCATAAAGCACATACGAGTGGTTGCCGTCGTGCAAGCGTGCCCATTGATTGAGTTTCCACCCCATGCTCCAGCCCGTAGCGCCATCGCCACGATGCTCAAGCACCACGCGTGCCGCCTTTGCCAAATCGGGAGTAGTAAGGGGCGAGATGGTGTGTCCTGGATGTAGGCCAAAGAGGTGATTAACATGGCGATGTTGGTCGGCAGGGTCGTCAATATCCTTGCTCCACTCCATAAGCTGACCGTAGCGACCTATGCGATAAGGAGCAAGATGCTTCAAGATGTCTTGCCATTTTGCCACCTCAGCCTCGTCGGTACGGAGCACCTTGGCAGCACTGATACAATCGAGCAAAATTTCGCGTATAACGGCATGTGTAAAGGTTGTACCTTCATCAATTGGTCCATGTTCGGGCGATGTTGAGGGGGCTGCAGTAAGTGTTCCATCGGCCTTTTTCCACAAAAAGTCCTCGCAGAACAAGGCGCAACCCTTCATGAGTGGATAGGCAGTGTGGCGCAAATATTTTTCGTCGCGAGTGTAGTCATAATAGTCCCACAAATGGGTGGCAAGCCACGATGCTGCCATAGGATTGTAGTTCCACGACATGTCGTGACTCTCGAGAGGACCAGTGAAACCGAAGATATTGGCAGAGATACCAGCAGCCCAACCACGTGCACCCCAATAAGCCTTGGCTGTGCGTTCTCCTGGTTTTTCGAGCATCTTGATGAAATCGGTAAGAGGCTCTGCACACTCTGCCAAGTTGGTCGATAATGACGGCCAATAATTCATCTGTAGGTTGATGTTGTTGTGATAGTCTACACGCCAAGGACCATCGACATTGTTGTGCCACATGCCTTGCAGATTGGCAGGTAGATTGCCTGGACGCGAAGAGGATATGAGCAAATAGCGACCATACTGATAGTAGAGTGTTTCGAGCCCAGCGTCCCTAACACCTTTGCGATAGTCTGCCAATCGTTCGTTGGTAGGTTTTTGTGAGGTCTCACCAGCAAGATTAAACTTTACACGATTAAAGAGTGAAGCATAATCGCGATAGTGCGCCTTAAATAATTTGTCGTATCCTTGTTTCTGTGCCTTGTTTATCCACGTATGAGTAGTCTTAATGGGATTAACGCCTACGTATGCCAAATTATCGGTGAAATCGGGCAAAAAGTTAGGTTTATAGTCGGTATCAGCGGTGAGCAAAAGGGTTACTTCATCGGCATTTTCAATGAGCAATTGGCCATCAACATATTTGGAGGTTCCCCCCTTGAGCACGGCACGCACCCTAACAACATACTCCATGTGGTTGTTGTCAAGATGGGCTATATAGCAAATTCCGCCCTTTTCATCGGCAGAAAAGCGGCCTTCACTAACTGGGTTGGGGGCATATTTAACAGTGAATGATTGCTTGCCCTTTTGCGAGGCTGTAAGACGAACTACCATCACATTGGCTGGATAAGAAACAAAGGTGCGACGCTGGTAGCTTACGCCATCTGCTGCCGTAAAACCTACCTCGGCATAAGCCGAATCAACCGAAAGACGGCGACGATAGTTAGTTATGCCTTTTTCGTCAATACCCGTTTCAATGGTCAGTTCGCCCATTGTTGTAAACGAACCAAAGCGAAACTGCGGCTCGCGCGTGCTTTCGTAAGGCACATTGCTATTAAAGTTTTGTGCCGTGAGTTGAGCAGCCTTGTTGCCATCGCCCTCGGCAAATGCTTTACGAATATCCTTAAGCACATGTGCCACATCTTTGTTCTGGTTCCAATAGTCGGTAGCCCCATTGGTTGTGTTGGGACCTCCGCGCCATAGGGTCTTTTCGTTGAGTGTATACCGCTCGGTAGATACCGAACCCATAACGTTACAACCAATGCTACCATTGCCCAAAGGCAAAGAGCGATATTCCCACTCGTGGTCGGAATTATAGGCGGCATCGCCTGCATTGATAGGTTTGTTGGTTGCGCTATAGCGCTCTGGATGACCGCCCCACCAACATTGCTGACCTTTTAGGCTACAGGGTTGGTTGAACCAAATTTCGTTGTTTTGTGCTTGTACACCGAGGCTACTAAGCAACAAAAGGGTTGTAAATAGTTGTTTCCTCATTATGATGGGTCATTGTTGTTTTGGTAATTCTTTTATTTTTCTTTTCTTTACAAATGCATACTGTGTGCATTTTTAGCCTATTCATCGGCAAAAAGTGCACGTATATTTCGCATCAAGCCTTCATATTTTGCCCTTTTCACCGCACTTTTCTTAAAAATTTCGCGATATTGCTCTATGGTGAGTTCATGCCAATCTACCGCTTTCATCGACAGGATAGAGGGCCGAGGCATGAATGCTTCTATGCAGGTTGTGCGGGCAAAACGCTTGTTCCATGGGCAAACATCTGCACAACGATCGCAACCATAAAAGCAAGGATAAAGCTTGCTTTTTGCCTCATTAGGCAAAAAGCCACGATGTTCTATGGTTAGGTAAGATAAGCAACGGCGGGCATCGAGTGTTCCGTTGCCATGAAGGGCTTTTGTAGGGCATGCGTTTAGGCAAGCACGGCATGTTCCACACCTATTTTTTGCCTTTTCATCGTATTTATCTGCCTCATGTATCAGTACTATCTCGCCTAAAAAGAAGTAGCTACCCATGCCAGGAATGATGAGTTGGGAGTTGCGCCCACGCCATCCAATGCCCGATTGTTCTGCCCAATATTTCTCATCGATAGGAGCTGTATCTACAAACACACGACCATCCTTGCCCTCTTCGAGTCCGACTTTTTGCATCACATTTCGCAATCGGCGCTTTACCTCGTCGTGGTAATCCGTACCATAAGCATATTTAGCAAGGTAGAGCGTTGCTTCGCTATCTACATAGCTACTCTCTTGGCTCTTACTTGCATCGGCTATAGCACCAGGATAATAATTGGCTACAACCGACACAACCGTTTTTGCCCCTTCGACAAGCAACCGAGGGTCTAACTTCTTCTCTACATTACGCGCTAAATAGTCCATTTCGCCTTGTTCGCCATTGGCAAGCCATTGCTTTAACTCTGCAGTTCGTGCTGCACTTATGTGGTCGGCACGAGCTATACCACAAGCCGAAAACCCTTCTTGTAATGCTATTTTTTTGAGTTCAGACGATTGGAGCATTGTTGTGTAATGTTAGTTTTAAGTTGGTGAGAACAAAGGTAACGTTTACATTTTGAATGACAAAATTACGGCATTGTATCAAAGGATATCTGTATGAAAAAAACTCTTACTTAAAGTTTTACTTTAGCCAAAATAATTAACAAAGATGCATAGACCTTTGCATCACTAAACTCACAGAGCTACAAGCATTTATGCTTTTGTATATACTATATATATAGGCAAAAAACCTATTTTGAATAATGAACCATTTTTTCATTAAAATTTACTCGTTCTTAATGATTTTTATTTATGAAATTTGCAATAGGTAAGTAGGTGTTCAAAATTAATCGATATGAATTTGTGCATTGTTTT
>DJEH01000102.1 GCA_002431845.1 Prevotellaceae bacterium UBA5903
AACCTTATTGGAATTGAAACTTCCGCAATGGCATCAGAGTACCCCTCTGACGACATGTCTTAATCGAACCTTATTGGAATTGAAACTTTCATACGGCCGTTTGCGGTCGTCGGCGTGCTGTGTCTTAATCGAACCTTATTGGAATTGAAACTACGATATAGGCGACCTTTGGCTAACGGGCGACAGTGTCTTAATCGAACCTTATTGGAATTGAATTTACATAAAAAGTGCTTCTCAACTTACAGATTATATTGTCTTAATCGTCCTCTTTTTGTAAAAATAAATACACATAACTGTAAATATTTTAGGATAATTAAGATATATGCAATATCTTTGTAACTGAATTACAACAATATTCTTTTACTATTGCTATAAGCTATGAGGCGTATGGACAATAGTTATATGTATATTGCAGCATTTGAAAGTTTGTACTTAATCATTACTTATTATTGAAGTGAAGGGCTTACAAAGAATTCATTTAAAGCTATTCTGTATGAAATAGCGAAGTAATTTCTAAAAAACTCTATTATTATCACACATTTTATTAATTCACAAATTTTACGATAGTTAATAGCCAAAATCTATTCTATGAAGTATTTACGTCTTAAAGCATTTATCGCAACCTGCATTCTTTGCGTGGTTGGAACAATTAGTGTGTGGGCAGATTCTTATACCTATAAGTATAAGGCGGTTAAAGCAGATTTTAGCCCTGAAAGTAAGAGTTCTTTTTCGTTTACAGACGCTGACGTAACTTGGAATGTTACGGAAGTTGGACTTACCAATTATGTATCAAAAAGCGGTCAAAATAAAGGTTTGCAAATTGGCTCTTCGAGTAGCAGTTTACCCTCGGAATTAACGCTTACAACTAGCAGCATACAAGGAGACATACAGTCCATAATTGTTGAAACATCTACCAATGCGGATGTAAAGTTTTCTCTTAGTGTATCGGTTGGAGGCATTGAAATAGGCGAAGCATCCATAACCAATAATAATGCAGCATATACATTCACCCCAAGTAGTACTCTCAATGGAGAAATTTGCTTGAAATGGAATAATAGCGAAAAGCCAGCAGGGCCAGTAAATATTAAATATATAACCATCAATTACACAACTTCTTCTGAGCCTATCACTCCATCAAAAGTTGCAGTTCCAATCTTCAGTGAAGATTCAAAAGATTTCTCTGACATATTCAATCTTACCCTGTCTACATCAGAGGATGCAACAAAAATTCTATATACCATAGATGGGTCTAATCCTTCGTATAAAAACAATGTAGGTATAGAATACAATTCACCTATCAGCATCACTCATTCCACCACTATTAAAGCTATCGCTATATCTGCCGATGGAGATGAAAGCGATGTAGTAGAAAAGACATATAAACTCAGCCTTCTGGCTCCCACATTAAGCGTTAATAGTTGCTATTTTTCAGAAGCCTTTGATGTGAATATTTCTACTCCAGCTACAGCCTCTGAGCATATTTTGTATACGCTTGATGGGTCGGAACCAAGCATGAGTAACCCATCATCGGTTACATATAATTCGCCAATCAGCATTTCTGCAACTACTACGTTAAAAGCAGTATCTGTTGCTTCCAATGGATCTGACTTTGAATATAGTCCGATAGCAGTTGCTACTTACAAGCAGAATAATGCAACCGATGAAGAAATCATTTGGTCTGAAAATTTCAGTAATTTTAAAAAAGATGATATACCTACAGAAGGAGAAAATGCAACCTATACAAGTTCGAAAGCAAAAGTCTATACGGGTTCGTATGCGGGTGGCAGTTCTCCCGAAATTATTTTAAACTCCAAAGGTTATTTTGCAGCAACAATCAGCAATTTAAAAGGATGCAAAAGAGGGGTCATTCTGAATTTTAAATCAAACGTAAAGACGCTCAGCATAACAATATCAAATGCAACCAAACTATCTGAGAATATAACGAATATTTCATCTGGTTCACAATATGCAATAACCTATATTTATGCATTAGATGACGCAGAGCAACCTATTGAAGTCAAGTTTGCGCATAATTATAGTGGAAATGCACGCATTGACGATATAGAGTTGTCTAAGTATGAGAATATTGATTATTTCACCATTACAGATGCGGGTTATGCTACCTACTACACCTCAGCAGCTTACACAATGCCTAATGGAGTGACAGGCTATATCATAACAGACAATGATGGCGAAACACTGACTATGGAAGAGCTTTATACAGAGGGAACAATAGTTCCTGCTAAAACAGCTCTTTTAATACAAGGCAATGCTGCAAAATATGCGTTCTTGCCAGTGGTTTCAGCAGAAAGCGCACCACTTAATAACAAACTACATGGCTCGGATGAGCCAGAAACAACCTTTGTTGAAGGCGACAATGTTGCTTACTACAAACTTGCCTATGACGATAACGGCACCAATCTTGGATTCTATTGGGATCAGGAAGATGGAGCTGCATTTGAAAATGGTGCACACAAGGCTTATCTTGCTCTTAGCAACAATTCATTGCTCAGCCAAAAGCGAGGATTTCCCATTGCCGATATAAACAATAGCACAGCAATCAGACAAACAACTTGTAAAAGGCCAGCGTATGCTAATAGTTACATCTTTAACATTCATGGCCAGCGAGTTCAATCATTGAAGAATGCAAACAAAGGCATTTACATTACGAAAGGAAACAAAATCTTGATTAAGTAATAAGCATAAGTATGAAAAAAACATACATTACTCCAACACTATCAGTTATCAAATTCACAACAGAAACAATTCTCGCCACTTCTACTGTTA
Source organism: Prevotellaceae bacterium UBA5903 (assembly GCA_002431845.1). GTDB lineage: Bacteria > Bacteroidota > Bacteroidia > Bacteroidales > Bacteroidaceae > Alloprevotella. The sequence goes on from DJEH01000102.1 coordinate 2,788, forward strand.
CAGGGGCACACAACCAAGTTTCAAGACAATCACAATTATCAAACAAAGGCTCATTCAATAAAGGCCCTTGGTCTGAAGATGAATAACAAGCAACAAGGCAGAACCACTCTATCATACTGTGATTCTGCCTTGTTCTTTAGTAATTAATTTTACAACTATCCGCTAAACATTTCAGAAACAAATAAATATAGGACTAGTACTTATTCTAAAGTATCAGCCCTTTTTGGTTATCTTTGAATGGCACAAAAAATAGATATCTATGGGCAAAAGTGCACATTTCTTCGGACAAATAACATAAGCTAAAATACAACTCTTAAAATTACAAATATCTGTCACTTATTTACTCAAGAAACAAGGTAAAAAGTATTCAAACATTTGCCAAAGCAAGCAAATGCTTGTACTTTTGCATATGGATAGGTGAACAAAGGCTCTATATTGCACACCTCGCACAAGTGTTTAAAAAATTTGCATAATCAATAGCACATCTATCACTAAAAAGAACATACATTATATAATCAAAATATGCGTAATTCATCAGCTTTGCAGTATACCTCTTTCCATGTGAAAGAGGCTACAACTCTCCTTGAATTTATTGAACATGCTCTCAATGGCGTGAGCCGCAATCGGGCAAAGGCCATACTCAGCGGTGGCGGCGTGAGGGTTGATCATAAAAATACACGGCAATTTGATCTTGCACTTAACCCTGGACAAGTGGTAGAGATTTCAAAGAAGAAACCTAAAGGCGAGTTGCAGAGCAAGTTTGTGAAGATTGTTTATGAGGATGCCCAGATAGTGGTAATAGAAAAGGCACCTGGCATTCTTTCTATGGCTTCGTCGCACCATGCTTTCTGCGTAAAGCAAGTGCTCGACGACTACTTTCATCGCACACACCAAAAATGTACTGCACACGTGGTGCACCGCCTCGACCGTGACACTTCGGGACTGCTGGTGTATGCTAAGACGCTTGAGGCAGAACAGATACTCGAACACAATTGGCGCGATATTGTAACCGACCGTCGCTATTTGGCTCTTGTGTCGGGCGTTCTTGATGAGCCACAAGGCAGCGTAGAGAGCTGGCTTAAAGACAACAAGGCTTACTTTACTTATTCATCGCCCGTAGATAATGGGGGTAAATATGCTCTTACACACTATAAGGTGCTTAAAACTGATGGGAAACACTCGCTTGTAGAGTTGAAACTTGAAACTGGACGTAAAAACCAAATACGCGTACACATGCAAGACCTTGGGCACCCTGTATGTGGCGACATCAAATACGGCAATGGTGATGACCCTATAGGACGCCTTGCATTGCATGCCTACCGCTTAAACTTTTACCATCCCATTACGGGCGAACCTTTGAGGTTTGAAACCAATGTGCCACGTGGATTTAGACTTTAAAAGTCTCTATCTGTTCGTTAAAACAGAATATAAAGTGTTCTAAATTACAGAAAGTACTATCTTTTATTGCTAAGAATATGCAAAGAATGTAAACTTATTAATACATTTGCACTGCAATTTTGATAGATGGTATGGAGATATTTTGATTATATATTACATGCCATTTGTCGTAAAAAAAACATATATACAATGAAAAAGATTTTACTTACTGTAGCTATTGCTGCAGCATCGCTCTCTGCAAGCGCTCAAACTTATGTTGGTGGTTCTGTTGGCTTTTGGCGCAATAGCGACAAGAACTCTACAAACGTAACCATACACCCTGAAATCGGCTACAACCTCTCTAATAAGTGGGCTCTTGGTTTAGGAATTGGTTACACTTACGACTACACTAATGGTGGCAAACGCCACGACTTTACTATCGACCCATACGCTCGTTGGAGCTATGCAAAGTTTGGTCCTGTAAGCCTATTCCTTGATATGGGCTTCGGAGTTAATCCTGTGAAATACAAAGGCGCAGACGACTCACAAGTTGCTTGGAGAGTTGGTGTACAACCAGGTTTACAAGTAAGCCTTACAAAGAAGATTGATTTTGTTGCTCACGTTGGCTTCTTGGGATATCGTGAAGGTGATGGCAGTAACTACTCATATGGTGAACAAGGTTTTGGCTTTAACGTTGATGGCAACAACCTTTTGTTTGGTATTGAATACAACTTCTAATCAGATTAAAGATTAAGAAACAAGAATAGAATAAGCGTGAAACTTACTAAAGGTAGGTTTCACGCTTATTCTTATTTTTTACTTTCTCTATATTTATTTCACTCTTATCACACTAAGTCCGTCGCGTTCGGGCAGAATGAGCTGTTCTACTCGGGAATCGGCGGCTACATAGTCGTTAAATTGGCGAATAGCCAAGGTTTGAGCATCATGGTCGTAGGCAGGGTCTATCACATGGCCATCCCACAGCGTGTTGTCGGCAAGGATAAGTGTGCCACTATGTGTGTAGGGCATCAGCAAGTCGTAATATTCAATGTACTCGCGCTTATTGGCATCGATAAAAGCTGCGTCTATCTGCAACTGCATAGGGGGGAGCAGTTCGAACACATTGCCCACAACCATCTCAATTTTAGCCTTGTAAGGTGCATTTTCAAGCCATGGACGCGTAAAGCATTCTTGCTCATCGTTTATCTCAAAGGTAATAACCCTACTTTCCTCCTTCATTCCCGATGCCATGGCAAGGGCTGAATAGCCAGAGTAAGTGCCAATCTCCACTACCGTTTGTGGCTGGAATAGTTGCATAAGCATGCGCAGGAGCTGTCCTTGTAAATGGCCTGACGCCATGCGTGGACGCAGCAGATGTAGGTTGGTAGCTCTATAAAGGCGTTTAAGGTAATCGTCGGGCGGAGTGGTATGTGCCAATATATAGGATGAAAGGTCGGTGGTAGACATGGATATATATATGAGTATTGTTGAATAAACTAAAAAAAAGAGGAGTTTAAAGGCTAAAACAAATTGGTTGGATATAGTCTTTAAACTCCTCTGTATGTTATACCCTATTTATTAGTTAGGCAATGCTTCTTCGCCCTCGTTTTGGAAAAGGTTCTTAACAATATTCATTTCCATAAACGAAGTGCTCTGCTCTTTGCGTTGTGATCCAAGATAGCAAATGCGATCTTCGGGGTGCAACATGTTATCAGAGAGCAACTTGCGCAAAGCAGCCAAAAGGAACTCATGACCATAGCTCTTCATTGGCATATAAATAGCATAAACACCATATTGCAGAGCTAAGTGACGAACAGTTTTGGCTTTATAACAAATGGCAAGGATGGTACTCTCGCCACGAAATGATGATACGTAACGCGCTGTACGGCCTGTGTATGAGTCCATAATAATGGCACGTAGTTTCATCTTCTTAGTTGCCATCACAGCTTCTTTTGAGAAGAACTCAGTGACATCGGGATTTTCAGATAGAGGAATATCTACATCGCCAAACTCTTTGAAAGTGTCGCGCTCGGCTTGCCAAGCCACAGTAGCCATTGTTTTTACAGCTTCTTCTGGGTAGTCGCCATAAGCAGTTTCGCCCGAGAGCATCAGTGCATCGGCACGCGAATAAACTGCATTAGCAATGTCTGTCACCTCAGTACGAGTGGGACGTGGATTGTGAATCATGCTTTGCAGCATCTGCGTAGCAACAATTACAGGCTTGTGTGCACGGATGGCTTTATCTACCAAACGACGTTGTATGCCTGGAATAAACTCTTGGGGCACTTCTATACCTAAGTCGCCACGAGCTACCATAATGCCATCTGCCACTTCAAGGATTTCGTCAATATTGTCTACACCTTCTTGGTTCTCTATTTTGGCAATAATGCGAATGTCGCTATCGTGAGCATCAAGTATACGGCGAATTTCATATATATCTTCTTTGCTACGTACAAAGCTATGAGCGATGAAAGCTACATCGTAATCAATGGCAAACTCAATGTTTCGTTTGTCTTTTTCAGTAAGCGCAGGCAAGTTGATACGTACACCAGGCACATTTACACTCTTACGCGAACCAAGGGTTGCATCGTTCTCAACATGGCAGATGAGTTCGTTGCCTTCTTTATGATCTACTCTTATGCCGAGGTCGCCATCATCGATAAGAATTTGTGCTCCTTCGCTTAAGTCGTTTACAAATCCAGGGTAAGATACTGCAATGACATCGCGAGTGGTCTTTTGATCTGGACATCCAACTATTGTAACGATGTCGCCTTTATGATATTCTATGGGTTGGTCGGTGATGGTGGTGCGAACTTCAGGACCCTTGGTATCAACCAATATGGCTATGTGGCTTGACACTTCGCGTACATTGTCAATCACACGTTTCATGCCCTTAGCATCTTGGTGAGCAGTGTTAAGGCGCACCACATTCATGCCAGCATCGTAAAGACGCTGAATGAGTCCTACATCGCAACGCATATCAGAGATGGTTGCTACAATCTTGGTTTTTTTATACATTGTATTGTTTAGTTTTGTCGAATATTATAGGGTAGGCTCCATGCCTATGTGCTACAAATCTTTAAGAGCCTCAATACCGAGGCGATAAGAGTTAAGTCCAAAACCGCAAATAACTCCTTTACATGCTGCCGATATCATAGAGTGATGTCGAAACTCTTCGCGTTGATGTACATTGCTGATGTGTACTTCTATAACGGGAAAATGCAATGACCGTATGCAATCGTGCAAGGCTATACTTGTGTGTGTATATGCTCCTGCATTGAGCACTGCGCCCTCTATGCCTTCGGCATTAGCTTGTTGTAAACGATCTATTAAAAAGCCCTCAACGTTGCTTTGATAATATTGCAGTTCATCGTTAGGATAGCGTTGGCGGAGCGCATCCATACATGCTTCCATTGTGCCAGTGCCATAAATACCTGGTTCGCGTTGGCCTAACAAGTTAAGATTAGGACCATTAATGATTAAGAGCTTCATGATTTTTTCAGTATGAAAGAAAAAAGTATATTTGCTCTGCAAAATTACTAATTTTTAACCACACTAAAGTGCAGATTTTAGATAAATATCATACATATCTCACTCTTGAAAAAGGCATGGCTGAAAATACGAGTTTAGCCTACGAACAAGATGTGCGCAAGCTATTGGTGTATTTAGACGACGAGGGGTTAAATGCTTGCGACGTAAAACTTGAAGATTTGCATCGCTTTGCCGCAACGCTCTATGATGCAGGCATTTCGCCTACAAGCATATCGCGCATACTGAGTGGCGTGCGTTCATTCTATCACTTTTTGGCAGATGATGGTTATGTTGAAACCGACCCTACCGAACTACTCGAGATGCCCAAACGTCCAGACCATCTGCCTACGGTGCTAACTGTGCAGCAGGTAGACGACTTAGAAGCAGCAGCAGACTTAAGCACCGAAGAGGGCCAACGCGACAAAACGATAGTGGAGGTGCTTTATAGTTGCGGTCTGCGCGTTACAGAGTTGTGCACGCTTAAGATGTCAGACCTTTTTTTAGACGAAGGCTTTATCCGAGTGCTTGGCAAGGGTAGCAAGCAACGATTGGTGCCAATCTCTCCACGTGCCATCAAGGAATTAAATCTATGGTTCTTAGATCGTTGTCATATTGAAATAAAACCTGGCGAAGAGGATTATGTATTTTTGAGTTTCAGACGTAAGCGCCATTTGTCGCGCATTACTGTATTCCATATTTTGCAAGTATTGGCAAGTGAGGCAGGCATAGAACAACCTATCTCCCCCCATACCTTGCGACACACCTTTGCCACTCACCTGCTCGAAGGTGGAGCAAACTTGCGTGCTATTCAAGCCATGCTTGGGCACGAAAGCATTGTTACTACGCAACTTTACACCCACATCGACCGCAGTTTCTTGCGCCAGCAAGTTCTTGAACATTTACCACGAAGCATGCAAACTGATTAATGTTTTGCAGTAAAAATGCTTGTTACAAACTACTTAAACAATATTGAACACTAAGTTATGAATTATATTTAGTACCTTTGCCACATTATTTGTATTCAACTATATTCACGCATAAGCATTATATATACGCGCATGAAAGACTTTTTCCGTGTAATGCGGCAGTTCGTCATACCTTATAAGGGCTACCTCGTAGGATCGCTCATATTTAATCTGTTATCAGCAATTCTCAACGTTTTCTCGTTTGTTTCAATCATTCCGATGTTACAAATGCTCTTTGGCATAGACCAAAATAAATATGATTTCATACCTTGGTCTGCTGCAGGCATGAGCATGAAAGACATTGCGGTGAACAATATGTATTGGTACACTACTGAGTTGATGGACCAATATGGAGCGGCCACAGCCCTCTTGCTGATAGGTTTATTCTTGGTTTCTGCCACATTTTTAAAAACAGGATGCTATTTTGCTTCGGTAGCCATTATGGTGCCGTTGCGCACAGGCATTGTACGCGATATCCGAACCAAGGTGTATCATAAGATTGTATCATTGCCCCTAAGTTTTTTCAGCGATGAACGCAAGGGAGATATAATAGCACGTATGAGCGGCGACGTAAATGAGATAGAAAATTCTATTACTGGCTCATTGGACATGCTCATTAAGAACCCTATTTTGCTAATCTGTTACTTTGGCGTGCTTATATACACTTCATGGCAACTCACCGTGTTCACCATCATCGTATTGCCACTTATGGGGTGGCTTATGGGACGCATTGGGCGCAAACTTAAGCATCAAAGTCTTGATGCTCAAAACAAATGGAGCGACACCATGGCACAATTGGAAGAAACGCTTGGCGGTATGCGCATTATCAAGGCTTTTACAGCTGAAAACAAGATGATTAAGCGTTTTGACCAATCTACCAACGACTTTCGTGATGCATCCAACAGAGTGGCCATCCGCCAGGCATCGGCACATCCCGTAAGCGAATTTTTGGGTACATCGCTCATTGTTTTAGTACTGTGGTATGGTGGGACGCTCATCTTTTCAGACCATTCACCTATCGATGCCCCTACGTTTATTTTCTATATGGTAATACTTTATAGCATTATCCAACCCTTAAAAGATTTTTCAAAGGCCTCGTATGCTATTCCTAAAGGTATGGCTTCTGTAGAACGTGTCAATAAAATACTAAAGGCCGAAAATCCCATACACGAACAACCCAATCCCATTCATACAGATGGATTGAAAGAACTAATAGAATTTAAAGACGTATGCTTTTCATACAACGGCACTACCCCTGTGCTACAAGGTGTAAACCTCACTGTGCGCCGTGGCGAAACGATTGCACTTGTCGGACAGAGCGGCTCGGGCAAGTCTACTCTTGTAGACCTACTTCCGCGTTATCACGACGTAACAAAAGGTGAAATCTTGATTGATGGTGTAAACGTAAAGGCATTAGCATTGTCCGACCTCAGAGCCTTGATAGGTAACGTTAATCAAGAAGCCATACTTTTTAACGACACTTTCTATAACAACATTACCTTTGGTGTGGAGAATGCTACTATGGAACAAGTAATCGAAGCTGCCAAAATAGCCAATGCACACGACTTTATTATGGAAAGCGAAGATGGCTACAACACCAAGGTAGGCGACCGCGGTTGCAGACTTTCGGGTGGACAGCGCCAACGTGTGTCTATAGCTCGTGCCATATTAAAGAACCCTGCAATACTCATACTTGACGAGGCTACATCGGCCCTCGATACCGAAAGCGAACGACTTGTGCAAGAGGCTTTAGAACGACTTATGAAGACCCGTACAACCATTGCCATCGCTCACCGCTTGTCCACTATTAAAAATGCTGATGAGATATGTGTGCTGTACGAGGGACGCATCGTTGAACGTGGCACACACACCGAATTGCTAAAACAAGGTGGTTATTACAAACGCCTTAACGATATGCAGCAATTATAAGCAATTATATGAAAAATCTTTTTTTAAGTAAAAAAGTTGTGGGGGGGATGCTACGTTTTGTAGTAGTCTACATATTATATGTAGCTTTTTTTGCATTATCAAAAATCTTCTTCTTGTGGGCGCAGCCCTCTAGCATCCAGTCGCAAGTGTCGTTTGGCGAACTTATGCAAGCTATATGGCACGGACTCCCACTCGACCTTGCCACAGCAGGTTACATAGTTACTCCTATATGGTTATGCCTGGAGATTTCTCTGTGGGTTAGTAGTCGTTTTTGGATGCGACTTTATAAAGTGTACATAGCCCTTATTAGCATTGCTTTAGGCCTTATCTATGTAGGCGATGCATGTTTATATCGCTTTTGGAATGTAAAGATAGATGCCACCATTTGGAACTATCTTTCGCAGCCACAGGGCATACTGCAAAGTGTAAGCATGGGTTATGCACTTGCCACTGTACTTGCAGTAGCATTCATAAGCATTGTGCTTTACACGCTCATGTCTTATGCATTTGTTAGCAAGCACATTTCTACACCGCATACTTCTTCATCATCTCTCGTAAGCACCACTCTTCCATTAAAGTCGCGCATTGTTGCAACCTGCATTTGGATTGTTACTGGAGGCTTATTATTCTTGGGCATACGCGGAGGAGTAGGCAAAAGCACAGCCAACGTAGGCATGGTGTATTTCAGCAATCGCACTTTACTTAACCATGTAGCTGTTAATCCCGCTTTTAGTCTTATATCATCAAGTTTCAAAACACGCAACTTTGCTAAAGAAGCACGTTTTTTTGATGAACCAGAGCGCAAGCGCATATTCAGCATGTTAGGCTATAGCACCGAAAGTATCCGTACCGAAAAAATACTAAATACCAATCGTCCTAACGTGCTGATAGTACTTATGGAGGGGTGTGGTGCAAGTTTTGTCAATGCAGTAGAACCTACTGCCAATCCCAACATAACGCCTAATCTTAACAAAATAGCCAAAGAAGGCATTGTCTTTACCCAATGCTACGCCAATTCCTATCGTACAGACAGAGGCACGGTTTGCACCTTTAGCGGTTATCCATCGTTTCCCGATGTTAGCGTAATGAAGGTGCCTGCGGTAAGCGACCATCTGCCAAGTATAGCGCGTTCGCTTAAGGAGAATGGATATACCACACGCTTTCTCTATGGCGGCGACATAAACTTCACCAACACGGCTGGATATTTGCGTAGCACAGGTTATGATTTAATCGAAAGCCAAGAGAGTTTTCCTACCAATGTTCGTCATACCCACGATTGGGGTGTTACAGATTGCATTATGTTCGACTCGCTTTACAATCGCATTATGCGCATGCCCACCCAACGCCCATGGCACATGGGTGTACTAACCCTTGCAAGCCACGAGCCTTGGGGAGTTCCTTACCAGCGCATCAAGAATGATAAAGTAGCCAATGCTATGGCATATCTTGACGATTGTGTAGGAAAGTTTGTAGAGCGTTTTAAGCATACCCAACTATGGAGCAATACGCTTATCATATTCTTGCCCGACCATGGCATTGGCTTTGGTTCTATAACCAACGATGTAGATGAGCGCAAGAGCCACATACCTATTATCATGACGGGTGGTGCAGTCAAACAACCACGCGTAATCTCGTTATTATGTAATCAAACCGACCTTGCCGCAACGCTATTAGGGCAGTTAGGCATCAAGCACAACGAGTTTCGCATGAGTCGCGATGTGCTTAGCACTTCTTATACGCATCCGTCGGCTGTACACACATGGCAAGAAGGCATATATTATAAAGATGCCTCAGGCATTTCGGTTATCAACCTACTAACAAAGCCCGAAAGCATCTTCCGCGAAACACCGCAAGCATCTAAACAACGTGTAAACGCAGCTAAGACCATACTACAAACTTCCTATAACGATTTAGAGCAACGCTTGAATAGCAAGCAGAAATAGCCACCATATTTATTCAGCCAGAGTATCTCTTTGGCATGGTGCTAATTTTTAGGCATAACAATTATGAAAAAAATACTCATAACAGGCGCATCAGGATTTATCGGAAGTTTTCTCGTTGAACGTGCCCTTGCAGAGGGTATGGAAACCTGGGCAGCCGTTCGTTCATCAAGTAACCGTCGTTACCTACAAGACAAACGCATTCATTTCATCAACCTAAACTTGGGTGATGAAAAAGAACTTTATACACAACTCGAAGCACATCTTAAGGACAATGCTGCACCATTTGACTATGTGATACATGCTGCAGGAGCCACAAAGTGTCGCAAGCCCGAAGATTTCTTTACCATCAATGCTGAGGGCACAGCCCATTTAGCCTTAGCACTCCAACTTAGTGGGGCTTTACGCCCACAAGGACGCTTTGTGTTTATAAGTTCGCTCAGTGTGATGGGACCAGCGCACGAAAAAGACTATAAGCCTATCACCGACACCGATTTACCTGTGCCCAACACTGCATATGGAGCATCCAAACTACAGGCAGAAAGTTTTTTGTCAGATATAAAGGATTTAAACTACATAATATTGCGCCCTACTGGGGTATACGGCCCCCGCGAACGCGACTATGCAATGATGGCTGATAGCATAAAGCATCACATTGATTTTGCTGTGGGTTATCGCCCCCAAATTTTAACATTTATCTATGTGGCCGATTTAGTTGATGCAGCTTTTCTTGCTTTAACGCATGGGGTGCGTGGACGCAAGTATTTCCTTACAGACGGCAAAGAATATAACAGCCGCACTTTCAGCGATTTAATACAAATGAAACTTGGCGTAAAGCATGTATGCCATATTGTTGCCCCCTTGTGGGTGTTGAAGATAGTTAGTTGGATAGCTGAAAAATTGGCCAACCTCACAAGCCAGCCCTCCACACTCAATACCGACAAATATCGCATTATGCGTCAGCGCAACTGGCGTTGCGACATTTCGGCAGCACGTAAGGAATTGGGATATAATCCGCAATGGCCGCTCGTAAGAGGTGTAGAAGCCACATTCTAACCCTATCTTTATCAAAAAACCATACAAGGACTCACACTTTCATTTATCTACATGTCTATAACAAATATAAACCATATAGCAACCATGCAGCATGGTGCTGAGGATAAAACACATAAGTTCACTCCAATAGAGTGGATAACATTTGCATATACCCTCTTTACCACGCTTTTAATCATTGCGCTATGGTCGCGCATACATGCCCCTTGGAACCTCATCGAAGGACGTGCCATGGTAGTTGGTGGAATGTTGCTTTTGTGGCTTTTTTACCGCATACGTCCCAACAAGTACATTTTGTTTCTTCGCTACATATTTCCCCTTTCACTATTGGGCTATTGGTATCCCGACACTTATGAGTTTTGCCAACTTTTCCCTAATCTCGACTATATATTTGCTGCTGCCGATAGTGCATTATTTGGTTGCCAGCCCAGTATAGAGTTTTCTCGGGTTATGCCAAAAAAGGTATGGAGCGAATTGTTCCACATGGGCTATTTCTCATATTATCCGCTTATTTTTCTTACTGTACTTGCTCCCTTGTTTACATGTAAAGAGCGTTTTGCACGCACAGCCTTTGTGGTATTATTTAGTTTTTTCCTATACTATTTAATATATGATTTTTTGCCCGTAGCAGGTCCGCAATACTATTTTCATGCCGTGGGCGAAAGCGTTATACAAAGTGGTCACTACCCACATTTGGGCAATTACTTTGCTTATCACACCGAGCTGGCTCCATCGCCTGGTCCCGAAGGCTTCTTCCGCGAATTGGTAGAAGCAACCCAAAAAAGCGGCGAACGTCCCACGGCAGCATTTCCTTCAAGCCACGTAGGTATGAGCACAGTGCTCATGATGTTACTTTGGAACAATCGTCGATGGCTGTTCCTAATAGCCTTGCCATTTTACTTCTTTTTGTGTTGTGCCACAGTCTACATTCAGGCACACTATCTTGTAGATGTATTTGGCGGTTTAGTATCTGCTATACTCTTCTATTTCTTCACTAATTGGGTATGGAATAAATGGACTATGCAAAAATAAGCTTCTTACCATTATGAATTTAACATAATAAGCAATGTATAGCATACCATTAT
>DJEH01000013.1:0-2431 GCA_002431845.1 Prevotellaceae bacterium UBA5903
CGGCCAAAGCGCAAGGCGTTTGTACCGAACTGAGTAGAGGGTCGTGTTTCCTCGTCAAAGCCCACATACACCTGTCCGAGTCCCTCCATGTCGTGCACATCCATGCCCATCATGTGGCCCAATCCGTGGGGCAAGAATAGGGCATGAGCGCCTGCATGCACGGCATCCTCGGTGTTGCCTTTCATCAAGCCAAGCTCTTTAAGGCGGTCAGTCATGAGTGTGCACACAGCCATGTGTACGTCCCACCAGCGCACACCAGGCTTAGCTTGTTCAAGTGTGAGGTCGTGACAATCGGCCACGATGTTGTAAATATCCTTTTGCTTCTGCGTGTAGTGTCCGTTGATAGGTGTGGTGCGGGTATTGTCTGAGCAGTAGTTCTCATTGGTTTCGGCTCCGGCATCAACAAGCAGCAAACGGCCTGCTTCAAGTTGGCGAGTGGAGGGATAGCCATGCAGAATTTCGCCGTGCATAGTGACAATGCTTGGAAACGACACTTGTGCACCATAGCTTGATGCTATGCCGTCGAGCACACCACCGATGTATTGCTCTGTGATGCCTGGACGAGCTAAACGCATAGCCATTGTGTGCATTTTGTAGCCTATTTCGGCAGCACGTTCAAGTTCTTCAATCTCCTCTTCGCTCTTGATAGAACGCAACTTTACCACGGCTTTAATAAGACTCAGCGAAGCAGCCTCGCGCTGTTGCGAGGGATGAATGCCGAGAAGGTCCATTATCTGAATTTGTGTGTCGTGGCGATAGGGTGGCAAGAAGTGAACTTTGCGTCCGTCGGTCACAGCGTGTTCTACAATTGTAGCCAAGTGCGACATGGGTGCTGAGGCTTCTACACCACACTCATGAGCCATTTCAGATACCGAAGTAACCGAGCCGTACCACACGATATCGTCAATGTCGATGTCGTTGCCAATGAGCACTTCGTTGCCCGAGTCGGCATCGATTACACCCACAAGCCCGTCGCGATGCTGACCATAGAAGTAGAGAAAAGCACTATCTTGACGAAATTTATAAACGTTAGAGGGGTAGTTGTTGGGACTATCGTTATTGCCAAATAACACTATTAAACCGCTACCTACCAATTCGCGCAACTTTCTGCGACGTTCAACGTAGGTTTCTTTTGAAAATAGCATACCAAATAAATATTGTTTTATAATATTATAACAGTCTTGCTCATGATGTATCTACATACCTATGCAGCAAAATTGCATTTTGTTTGATCTGGTTACATTTATATACGCAAAAGTACGTATTTTCTTTCAGAATAAGTATATTTGCAAATGAATATTTAGGCTAAGCCAGGGGCTTAAATGCCTTTTGTGGCATACTTATTCTATTATGCAGGCAAAACACAACTAAACTATTAGATATAGATGACGATGAATACCCTACCAGACAATACAGGACTTGTGCTCGAAGGCGGCGGAATGCGTGGTGTATTTACGGATGGCGTGCTCGATTTTTTTCTTGACCACCACATAACGTTTCCCTATTGTGTGGCTGTGTCGGCAGGAGCTTGCAACGGATTGTCTTACAAGAGTTTGCAGCGTGGGCGTGCCAAGTTGGTAAATATTGATATGCTCGAAAAGTATCGGTATATCGGGCTCAAACACCTATGGACGCAGCATAGCATTTTTGATCGTAAGATGATATACGAAACCTTGCCCAACAAGTTATTGCCCTTCGACTACGATACGTGTTTTGCCAATCCCATGGAATTTGAGATGGTTACTACCAACTGCCTTACAGGTAAAGCGTGTTATCTAACCGAGCATCACGACCCCGACCGCTTGGTCGAGATAGCCAAAGCCTCTTCGTCGCTGCCCTATGTGTGCCCCATCGTATGGATTAATCATCAGCCTATGCTTGATGGTGGCATCATTGACTCCATACCCATAGAGCGTGCCATAGAGCGGGGCCATAAATTCAATGTGGTGGTGGTAACTCGCAATAGAGGCTATCGCGAAAGTACGCGCGACATCAAAATTCCCAAGTACATCTATCGCCGGTTTCCGCGTCTGCGCTTGTTGCTAAGCAAGCGTCATGCCATTTATAATGCCCAACTCGACCTTGTAGAACGACTCGAAGATGAGCATAAAATACTTGTAATCCGCCCGCAACACCCCTTGGAGGTAGACCGCTTAACGAGCGATACTAAAAAACTCACCGCCCTTTACGAAGAGGGCTACCAATGCGCCAAGCTCGCATTTGAACAATGGGGCATAAAGGTGTAGAAATATACATCATAAACAAGGCAAGCAAAGATGTGCTGTTGTAAGCAGACGCTTTGCTTGCCTTTTTCTGAGATTGTACTTAAATGCTTATAAAATACACTTATTTTATTGATAATCAGGTATATTAGTAGTGCTATAACCGTATGCTTCTGCACTATCTTCCGTAAGTAGTTGGCGTATCACGC
>DJEH01000013.1:2543-6370 GCA_002431845.1 Prevotellaceae bacterium UBA5903
CGGCCGTGATACGCCAACTGCTTGCGTGCTTTGATTATGGCAACCTACGTGTGTTGAGCCAGAAGCATGCGTTTGGCCTATGTGTGCACACCCACCTTTTTTATTTTTTTGACCTCGTTCTTATAATCCAATTCTAATAGAACTTTTATGTGTACAAAATATACAAATAGGTCTCAAAAAAAGGTATTTTATGTATGCAATATTTCCATTTAAACTCGCTATCTGCACTCTATTTATCGGGGGGGTAAATTCCTTATTTTCGAGAAAAAAAATAGCTATATTTGCAATGCTATCAATGATAAACAACCTTTATGAGATAGCCTTTATGAGATTTATATAGAGATGAAAAGGATATGGAAAGGTTTCCTCTTTTATGTAGCGACATGAAAGGGCTTTCCATATCTTTATTGTTGGGGCTTAATGGGCCCCAAAAAAAGATGCAAAGCACACGTACATAGCTGTGCTTTGCATCCATCACTTATATTTTAGAGCATTTTTGTGTTACAATGCTTTGGGTTCAATCTTTTTGTTCGGGTGCCTTGTCAATAAGGTCCATAAACTGGTCAAGCTTAGGAGTAATGATAATCTGAGTGCGGCGGTTGCGTTGTTTGCCCACTTCGGTGTTGTTGGTAGCAATGGGGTTATATTCGCCACGACCCGCAGCAGTAAGGCGCTTAGGGTCTACACCATATTGGTTTTGCAAAGCCTGAACAACTGATGATGCACGCAAGGCTGAGAGGTCCCAGTTGTTGCGAATGTTCTTTTGCGAGATGGGCACATTGTCGGTGTTGCCTTCGATAAGTACGTCGTAGTCCTTGTAGTCGGTAATAATTTTAGCAATCTTCGATAGTGTTTCGCCAGCACGGTCGCCAATCTCGTAACTTCCACTCTTGTAGAGCATATTGTCGGCAAGCGAGATGTAAACCACGCCTTTGAGCACCTGCACGTCTACCTCGCTAAGTTCTTGCTTGCTGAGCGAACGAGTAAGTTTGTTGGTAAGTGCCACGTTTAAAGAGTCGCTCTTGTCTTTTGCATCAACCAATTGCTTGATAAACTTGTTTGAAGCGTTGATTTCGTCTACAAGCTTAGATATGTTTACATTGCCTTGTTTGATGTTGCTATCATAGTTGTTTTGCAACTTGGCATAGGCATTACGCAACTCCTTGTTGCGGTCTTGCTCTTCCTTAAGCCGGGCAGCAAGGCTCTTTGAGTCGCTTGTGTATTCGGCTATGCGCACTTGGGCGTCGTTGTAGTCCTTTTGTAGGGCTGCGTGCTCGGTTTTTAAGTTGTTATAGTTGGTTTGCACTTCGGCATATTGCTTTTTGCTAACGCAACTGGTCATGAGCAACAACCCCATCAATGGTGCAAATAATTTAATCTTTTTCATTGTTATGGTTTGTGTTGAATAGGTTTGTAGGCAGACGTTTAGTGAACCCAGAAAATGAGTACAATCTGCCTTGAATGTTTTGTTTTGCGGTGCAAGTTATGTATTTTGGCTGATAGGTGCAAACTATTTAATGATTTTTCGGCATTGTGATGCCTCTGCATGCTTATTTTTAAGAGATATTGTGAAAACATAGGCTTTCATACCTATGTTTTGTCACCATCTTTATGCAGCATAAGAGTGCATGCCACCTAACAAAAAGTTTACGCCAAAGTAGGTGATGAGTACTGCTGCAAAAGCCAACACGCTGAATAGGTGAAAGTGGCGTGCAGAGCGCATCCATGCTACCGATTGTGAGTGAAAACCAAGGGCATATATCATAAAGGTGATGAGTGCCCAAACCTCTTTAGGATCCCAACTCCAATAGCTACCCCACGACTGGTTGGCCCACACTGCGCCTAAAAATATGCCTATACCCAAAAAGAATACTGCAGGGTAGAGTAGCAATCGGCCTAAAAGCATAAGGCTCTCGGCCTGTTGCTTAACGCAAAGGCCCATGATGCCTGTAAGCATCACAAAAGCCAAAAGCGAATAGCCCATCATAACCACCGAAACGTGCAAGCTGAGCCAAGGCGAGGCAAGCACGGGCATAAGGTGAGTGATTTGTGGATTGCTCTGACCAAGGTGTGACACTAAGAGAGCAAAGCCCGAAAGCAACAACCCAAAGGGCAACATCACGGCAAAACGCCTATGGAGCAAGCACGACACAACGAGCGTTATGAGTGCCATAAACTGCATGGTTTCGAACCCATTGCTCATGGGAATGTGGCCCGCTACATACCAACGTAGGCCATAGCTAAACAGCAGCAAAAGGGTGCTTAAGTACGTGGCCGAGGGCAGCAAGTAGCGGTCGGCAAGCGTGGCTGTGCGAGCATAAATGTTGCGGTAAACAAGTCTGCCGAAGGCTAAAAAGCCCAGTGCAAGATTAACCATGAAGAGCACCTTGCTGATTGGCAAGCGATTGTAAAGCAGTTCGGCTTGTATGTGCGTGGCAGACAATGGTTCTACGCTGCCATCGGTTGGCAATGGGGTGATGAGTGTGCCCTTTTGCAACATCATAATGAGACCTACCTTTTCGTCGGTTTCCATAATGGCTTTTTGCAGCGGGTCGTTAGGTTCCGTTTGGGTGTTACCGCCCTTCCAATAGTGCTGCAAAAGGTAGTTGCCTTGCGCATCGAAAAGGTCGGTAAACCGTGCGTACTTACCATCAATGTGGAGCAATGAGCGTAGTTCGGCATTTTTAATGTAGAACATAGGCTCGTTTTGCCATGCATCGGGGCGTAGCAACCATCCGCTCACCACCTGCTCGGGGGTGAGTCCTTGGTACGACGAACTGCCATAAATCTTAAGTACAAAGTCGCGTGCAAGGGTGTTGAAGGGGGCTACGCGCCCGTTGTAAACAATTTGGCGCGTGGCCAAACTATCGGCTTTTTGACGGTTAAAGGCTGGCAAGTTGCGGGCGTTAAGTTGCGCTGGCATTGAAGCAAAGAGCATGAGGCAGATAAGCCCCCCTTTTTTGAGCAAGGGGTGGCGCAACAGGCGGCGGAACTCCTCGTGCTTGCTGCATAGCGTTATGAGCATGGCTATAAAGAGCAATGCGTAGCCTGTATAGGTGAGCGCAGTGCCGTAGGGGTCGTAGTTTACAGAGAGCCAACTGCCACCGCCCTCTTCGTCGTACGACGATTGATAAAGGCGATAGCCATCAATGGTGAGTATGCGGTTCATTGACAAGGTGCGGCTCATGATGCTGTCGGCATTTGCGGGTATAATGGTGAGTTGGCTCACGTAGTCAGCTGGTGTGTCGGTTCCGTCGTAACACTTCACACTAAAGTTGTTGAGTGTGAGTGTAAAGGGTAGGGGATAGCTCTGGCTGTTGTCATCGCTTAGAAATGAGCCTACGGGCACATCGGGCTCAAGGTGTACGTACCCCTTGCGCGAGGTGACATAGGTGGTGAATGCTCCAGCCAAAATCACGATAAACGAGCCATGAAGCATGCACACGCCCACTCTGTGCCATAGCTTAAACTTGACGATTGTGGCCACGAGCAAGGCTGTTAGCACTGCCCATAGCGAGCAAAACCACCAAGTGTGGTAGATGTGTTGTGCCACAAAAGCCGTTGTGTGCGTGTGCTCTATCCACGTGGCTGCAGCAAGCAAAACGATGATGATGCTATAAAGCAATAAGATAATACGTTTCATTACGATGCGAAAAAAATAAGAAGCTATGCCTTGTGATGTTGGCACAAACAAGCGGCGTTTGGCAAAAGGTCATCACAGGGCATAGCTGCTAAAGATAATGTACTGGGGCACCCAAAAGTGACCCTGCTTAAAACAAATTTATTGGGTATGTAGGTGTTCAAAATTCATATAAATTAATTTTGAA
>DJEH01000121.1 GCA_002431845.1 Prevotellaceae bacterium UBA5903
CTTCTGACAAAAACGATGCACAAATTCATATCAATTAATTTTGAACACCTACTTAAAAAAAGAAGGAGAGTAAACCTCTTACCTATATGTCTTTGGGTAAGGTTCACTCTCCTTTTTTATGCTTTTGTTAAAAGTCCTTCTTGTTCAAGCATTGTTTTGTAAAATGCTGCTTTCTTCTCAATCTTCAGTGGATACGCTCTGCTACTGCTTGGCATGCGGTAAAGGCGCATAGGCCTCTTGTCAAACACAAAGTCCACCCAACTTCCCACTTTAGGCTCAACAATGTTAAATAGCGTGCGTAGGGTGTCTGTAGCCTTTTGTCCTGTGGTAACGATAGCATGGCATAGCGGTATCTGTTTTAGCAGTGCGGGGATATCAGTGGGTTCTACAACTTCAAGATATTTGTCAGAAGCATTGTTCTGAAGTCGGTTCACCACCGTTGCCGTATCAAATATAGCCACACCTTTTTCCTTCAGAAACTCTTCGAGCAATGGCTTGTTAAACCGCTTGTTGGGCAAGTCTACAAAGTGGTCTTTGTTGTTAAAGAATATAAGACCATAAATGCGCCACATATCGTTCTGCATATTGGGATAGAAAAAGTTGATAGACCACCTCTTTTGTGGAGGCGGAAAACTGCCCAACATCAATATACGTGCATTGGGTGGCAAAAAGGGTTGTAATGGGTGTCGTTCCATTGAAATATGAGGATATATAAGTGGGTGCCTAAATGATGTTCATATATGGCACCCACTTTCAAAAGAGTTGTTTGTGCAGAGTTATTTCACAATCTTAAAGGTCTTTCCTCCAACTTTGGCAATGTAGATGCCTGTGTGTTGGGGCAAAGTGTTTTGTGGTAGCATTTTGCCACTTATGTCGTAAAGTTTAGCAGGTTCTTCCATACCATTAATGTAAACCTTGCCGTTGGTTATGCGCAGATTGTCGGCGTTTATCTCAGGTGTTTCAATGCCTGTTGATACATTGGTTGTAGCGTCGCAAAGCATAGCTGCATATAGGCATCCAGCATCGGTGGTATTAGTACCATTGCCCCAGTTCAGCACCATAAAGTTACGACTTTTTTCAGCCTGATTCATTTGCGATGTACCATTGGTCACAGCGTAAAGGCAGCGCATAATACCATTGGTTTTAAACTGCCATCCACTTGTAGGTGGAGTTGCCGATGTGAGTAGCTGCAAGGCAGGCTTTTTCACTTCGCCAGGCACAATATACGACCCATCTTTGCGGTTTACAATATCGTAGGTTTCGCCGTCAGTGCGTTTCACAAACTTCCATTCGCTTGCATTTCCATCTTTTTGTGCTTTGCCTACAATGCCTTTTCCTACTCCCGTAGAGGTGGCATAGCGCGATTCTCTGTTAGGTGTTACCAATTGGTACCAAAAACAAGTATCGCCGCTTGCGTAGGGTTGTCGCAGTTCTGCCAGTAATGTACTGAGTTGCTTAGCCTCTGCTGGGCGCGATGCATAAACATTTGTTGTCTCGTCCTTGCTGTTGGCAATGTTGTAGAGTTGAGGCTTAGCATTGTAGCCAGTTTCTATCTTAGTGTCGCCTTGCAGTGCACCGCCATTGCTTGGCTCAATATACTTAAACTGGTGTGTGCGCAATGTGAGTGTACGGTTTTGTGCCATAGCAGCAACGTATGCACGCGAGTCATCGTCTTGCCCTAACCAAGTACTTAGGTGGTCTTGGCTGTCTACACCTGCATTAAGTGGAAGTCTCGCATCAATCAGAGCGCCCAATGATGCCATATAGTCAATGTGCGAGACCAAGGCATCGCTCACCTTTCCCTTAGGCGTATGCCCTGCCCAGCTCACGATAAAAGGAACGGCAGTTCCTGCCTCGAAAGCACTATATTTGCCGCCACGCCATGGGCCGCCAGGCTTGTGACTTCCTGCAAGTTCGGCAGCTTGGTCTTGGTATCCATCGTCAAGTACAGGGCCGTTGTCGCTAGTGATAATGAGCAATGTATTGTCGGCAATGCCCAGTTCCTTTAGCTTTTGTGTTATTTTACCTATCGTGTAGTCAAATTGCAATATGGCTTCACCTCTAAGCCCCATCACACTCTTTCCGCGGAAGCGTTCATTCGGCATGCGTGGCACGTGCACATCGTTTGTACAGAGGTACATAAAGAATGGTTCATCCTTTTTTTGCTCCATAAACCTCGTAGCACTTACAATGATAGAATCGGCAATGTCCTCATCGCGCCAAAGTGCCTTACCGCCGCCTTTCATGTATCCAATGCGCCCTATGCCATTTACAATTGCTTGGTTATGACCATGGCTTGATTTTAACTTAGTAAGCAGTTCTGGATTGTTAGCTCCTGTAGGTTCGCCAGCAAAGTTTGTGTTGTAGCTCACGCTGATAGGCGCGCTTTCGTCGTAATTTACCACTTCTCCGTTTTCAATATACACGCAGGGCACGCGGTCGGCAGTAGCAGCCATGATGTAGTAATAATCAAAGCCAATGCTGTCAAGTCCCATATCCAGTTTATTATTCCAGTTTTGCTTGCCAGTTTCGCTTCCCAGTCCCAAGTGCCATTTACCTATGGCGGCAGTGTGGTATCCCTTGCTTCTAAACATATCGGCAAGGGTATATTGTTCGGGGCGGATAATCATGCCCGCATCACCCGTAGCGATATCTGTACCTGGACGCCTGAAGCAGTATTCGCCCGTTAGGAGCGAATAGCGTGATGGAGTACTTGTAGAAGCTACAGCGTGAGCATCGGTAAATCTCACGCCAGCATTAGCTACGCTATCAACGTTGGGCGTACTAACACGTGTGGCGCCATAACACGAAAGGTCGCCATATCCCAAGTCGTCTGCCACAATCATTATCACATTGGGACGTTCGCTTTGTGCTTGTGCTGCGGCAAACGATAACAAACCGCTACCAAGCATAATAACAGATGATTTTGTCATGATATGAGATTTTAAGGATTAAATAAAGAAGAGTTTAAGGGCTAAAACATGTGCATTGACATAGTTTTATCCTTAAACTCTTATGCGGTGTTTGATTATAAACTCTTCAGATACTTGTCCACTTCAATTCCCGCTTTGCATCCAGCTGCAGCAGCAGTAATAGCCTGACGATAGTGAGGGTCGGCCACATCACCAGCTGCAAACACACCAGGAATGCCTGTTCGTGGCGAGTCGTCTTCCGTAATGATATAGCCCACTTCGTCTGTCTTTATCCAAGGCTTAAATAGGTCGCTATTGGGCTTGTGACCAATGGCAAGGAAGAAACCATCAATAGGCAAATCATATTTCCTTTCGTCGCTTTCGCCCTTTCGGTAAACTACGTGCGCTCCTTCCACTCCATTCTCGCCATAGAGTCCAAGGGTGTTTGTTTCAAATAACACTTCTATCTTGTCGTTGCTGAATACGCGGTCTTGCATAGCCTTCGATGCACGCAGATAAGGTTTGCGCACTATCAAGTATACCTTGCTTGCCAATCCTGCCAAGTAAGTAGCCTCTTCGCAAGCGGTGTCGCCGCCGCCTACCACGGCCACTGTCTTTTTACGGTAAAAAAAACCATCGCAAGTAGCACATGCGCTCACTCCTTGTCCTTGATACTTCTTTTCGTCTGCAAGGCCAAGGTATTTAGCCGATGCACCTGTTGCTATCACCAATGTTTGGCATTTCACCACGCTGTCATCGTCGAGCCAAACAGTGTAAGGCGATGCCGACAAATCTACTTTTGTTGCTATTGATGAGCGTATTTCTGCACCAAAGCGCTCGGCTTGTTGGCGCATATTGTCCATGAGTTCGTTGGCATCAATGCCTTCGGGAAATCCCGGAAAGTTTTCCACTTCGGTGGTAATAGTAAGTTGTCCGCCAGGTTGCAGTCCCTCATAAATAACAGGTTTATATCCAGCGCGTGCTGTATAGATGGCTGCTGTATATCCCGCAGGGCCAGAGCCTAAAATAACGCAAGGTATGATGTTGTTAGTGCTTGACATATAGGGAGGATAATATGTATTGATTAAAAATCTTATCTCAAGTCAATCACCTCTATGTTAGGGTGATTTTTCTGGTTAAACTTAAAGTTAGCATCGTTCCAGCGCTTGTGAGTGTGTATGCCGTTGATGCGTATGCGTGTCCATTCTCCGTGGTTATCTTTCATTCTTAACGAGAGTGGCATATGGCTCTGTTTGTCTATCACGGCTATTATCAATTGCAAGCCATTACCCTTGTTTTGGGCTATCATTCTCACCTCGTGGCAAGCCTTGCCGTGGTAGTTCACCGTGGCAAGTTTCAAGTTATAGCCTTGTTTATAAAGGTTCAAAAAGGTGTAAGGGTTCACTTGCTGCAGTTCGGCTGCCGAGGGTTTGCTCACGTTCACCTCGTCGCTACCATTCATAAGTGTCCATTGCGTGCGCCCATCAAACCATGTGGTCATAGCGTTTGATGCAATTTTAAATTTCGAACCTTGCACCTGTATGTTGCCAGTAGCAGAACCCGCTTCGTGTGTGCCCTTAAATTGTGTACCTTCAAACGTAACTTCTATGCCACCGCTATTGCGTAGCTTCGTGGCTGTTTGGTCTAACACTTGGCGTGCCGTCTGTGCCATGCTTGAAATGCTTACTGCAAAAGCTGCCGTAAGCGTTAGGAATATGCGTCGTATTTTCATACTTTCAGTCTCTTTTGTAATATGTAAGTGCAAATATAAACAAATGTGGCTTATTTTGGCGCATAAATATGCTTTTTTATGGTTAATTTCATGTACATTATAGCTTGGTAAATGGTGTATAGTTCGGCCCATTACAATTATTCTACGTATTTAATTTGCATTTTTCCGCATCCTTATTTAAAGTATTCCAACTAAAATGTATAAGTTTGCCGTTATTAAATGCATTTTTTATGAAACGTCTCTTTGTCTCTCTCATATTTGCTTGTGCAATGAGTTTGTCTGCATCGGCACAAAGCAACATTAAATTTGGATATATCAACGTAGACTCCTTGCTCAAAACCTTGCCCGATTACCAACGCGTTGAACAGCAAATGGAGCAGTTAAAAGGCAAATACAAGGCTGAGGCCGACTATAACGAACAAACCTTCAGACGCCAATATGCTGAGTTCCTGCAAGGTCAAAAGCAATTTACGCCCAACATCATGGCCAAACGACAAGCCGACCTTCAACAGTCGCTCGAAAAAAACATGGCTTTTAGGCAGCAGGCCGACTCTCTACTTAGCAGCACCCGAGAGCAATTGCTTGCCCCCATACGCCAGCGCATGACGCATGCCATACGCATGGTGGGGCTTGAGCGTAACTACGAATATATCCTCGACACTTCGCTCAACACCATGCCTTTTATCCATCCACAAGTGGGCGAAAACGCAACGTCCTTCGTGCTCGAAAGGTATAACAAAAACAAGTAATACATATATTGGTTGAACCCTTTATGGGGTATAAAAAATCGTCTTGATAATGTCTACTGACAACAACAATACAAATAGCTGTTCTTTCCCTCATCTTCAAGATAAGGGACTTATCGGTGTGTTCGATTCTGGCTATGGAGGCTTAACCATCCTACGTCAAATTCGCCAAATGCTTCCGCAATACGATTATCTATATTTAGGCGACAATGCACGCGCTCCTTATGGCTCCCATTCGTTCGATATTATCTATCGCTATACCTTGCAAGCCGTTCAAGCACTCTTTGCACAGGGTTGTCAATTGGTAATACTTGCGTGCAACACGGCATCGGCCAAAGCTCTTCGCACCATTCAGCAAAACGACCTTCCACACATCGACCCCGAACGTCGCGTCTTAGGCGTTATTCGTCCCACAGTCGAGGCCATCGGACCGCTCACTCACTCTCGCCACGTGGGTTTGCTTGCTACGGCTGGCACCGTCAATTCGGGCTCTTATGCCATGGAAATACATAAGCTATGGCCCGATATCGAGGTAACAGGCTTGGCATGCCCCATGTGGGTCCCATTAGTTGAGAACTACGAGTTCGACTCTCCTGGTGCAGACTATTTTGTTAAAAAACGCATCGATGGCATCATGCGTCTTGACCCACTTATTGATACGCTCATTTTGGGTTGTACTCACTATCCATTGTTGATGAACAAAATTGTAAAGTATGTGCCTTCGGGCGTACGCATTGTACCTCAAGGCGAATATGTTGCAGCATCGTTGAGCAATTATTTGCAGCGCCATCCCGAAATGCAAACGCGCCTTTCGCAGCATGGCACATGCCACTATCTTACCACCGAGAGTTCCGACAAATTCAATCAAAGTGCAGCCCTCTTTATGCACGAAAAGGTTGAGGCAAGTACGATAAATTTAGAGTAGATTTTCACAGAAATCGCCTTTACCCTTTATACAATGCTATGCACAAGTCCTTTTTTGCTTTGATTTTGGCTATAATTATTGTCGGTTCGTGCGGAAAGATAGAACTCCCTTCCGACAACAACAATACTCCTGGCGGTGGCACCACTCCTTCAACCCCCGCCAGTTCTGATAGTGTGTATGCAGTTCAAGATCTTGTAAAGATTAATAACGACGAGATTGTTTACGTTAAAGGCTATATTGTGGGGTATATACCTAAAAATGGCTCTATGGCGCGTACTGTCTTTGCTGTAAGCGACGCTGATATCTCTGCAGCCAACATCGTAATAGCCGACTCACCCACCCAAACCGACTATCACAAATGTGCACCTATGCAGCTTCCCACCAGTTCTGAAGTGCGCATACAACTCAATTTGTCCGACAATCCCGACAATCTGGGCAAGTATGTTGTCCTTTGTGGCAAAAGACAAATCTATTATAACTATCCAGGACTAAAGCCTGTTTATTCTTACCAGTTCGTAGACGATGAAGGTGGTTCGTCGGGCGAAGAAACGCCTTCGGAAACTCCCATTTCTTTTCCTACTTTGAATAATGAAGAGCCAGAAATATTCGAAGGATGTTAGTTGCCCCCACCTACTTTTTGGTAACTTTTATTGACATTCTGAACATTCAAAATAGAAACGAAATGTTAAAGGAATTAACAATGCAATCTTGATATTTCACACAATTAAACATTTCACTCCCTATCTCCCCCTTCTTCCTATCTTATAAAGCCTTTCTAACACTCTAAGGATACGTATCCTTATACCCTAAG
>DJEH01000098.1 GCA_002431845.1 Prevotellaceae bacterium UBA5903
TGACCGATGAAGCCTGTGATTATGGCGGAAACAATGTGCTAAGGCATACCAATTAATGTAGGACATGATTGTATAAATTAATTTTGAACACCTACTTACTATTCAGTTTGATAATTATCGCCTTTGCAAATGTTTAAAATGTGTTTTGAAAAACCGAAAAAACGCTTAAATGTTGTAGATTATCTTAGAACTTATTGCGATATTTGCCACAAGAAAGGCTATGGTATAAAACCTAACAAAATTTTAACTAAAAACTTAGAAACATATAGTTATGAAACGATACATCTTAACTTTGCTCCTTGTTTTGAGCGCATTTGCAGCCAAAGCTATGAGCTATGAAGAAGCCCGCCAACAGGCATGGTTCTTAACCGATAAAATGGCATATGAACTCAATTTGACCCCCGAACAATGCGACCGCGCTTATCAAATAAATCTTGACTATCTGATGAATGTGCGCACGGCATCAGATTGTAACGGATATTATTGGCAATATCGCGATACCGATTTGCGTTGTATATTGTTTGATTGGCAGTACAACCTCTACCGCACACTCAACTACTTTTTCCGTCCAGTACGTTGGTATCAGTCGGCATGGTATTTCCCCGTGTTCGATCGTTATCGTTACGGCTATTATTACTTTGATCGTCCTATGGTCTATGCCACTTATCGTGGCGGAATGTGGCATCGTCGTGGACACAATGCGCCAAGCCCTTACATAGGATTGCGCCCAAATCGTGGTTCGGGCATGCGCGATTTATATCAAAATCGCAATTGGTATGGCTCAAACCATGGTGGCAACCACATGCCAGGTCGCCCTGGCAATGGGCGTCCTGGGCGCAACGATGGCTTTCCGTTTAAGAACGACAGACCGAATGACAATCGCCGTCCACCCATGGGCAATAATCGCAACGATGGTTGGCGCAACGATAGCCGTCCTAACGTGCCTAATCCGCCTAAAACCAATCGCCCGAACCAAGGACAAGGCTCATCGTCTCGCCCCACATTTAACGACCCTTACACCAATTATCGACAAACCGGAAATAGCCAACCTCAAACCAATCGTGGCGGTGCTCGTGGTGTGGGACAAGTGACTTCGCCCTCTCTTCCGGCGCGCAGTGGCAACGCTATGCCTGCCGTACAGCGCTCTCAAACAGGCTCTTCAAATCGTAGTAACCCCTCGCTCAATCGTGGAGGCGGCAGGACATTTGGTGGCAGATAATTACCCATTACCCATTATATATGAAAAAAACACTAATTACTTTATTGCTTACTTCGGTCGGCATAACAGCTATGGCTGGTCCTATTGATGCTATTAAGGCATTGCAAATGGCAAAAAAGTATGTTGCTTCGCCTGTAGGGCTAAAGTCTGAACGTGCATGCAAGCAAGCACGAGGCGTAAAGGCTAAAAACCAACATAAACAACCCTCTTACTACTTGTTTAATAACACAACGGGCAAAGGTTTTGCCATTATTGCCGCTGACGACCATTTGGGCAAGGGTGGGGTGATAGGTTATAGCAAAACGGGGCACTTGCAAGCAGATAGTTTGATGCCCCCTGCTATGCAATCCTTGCTTGCCGACTATGCAGCGGCAGCCGAGACGATAGTTTACGACAGCATAAGTTTGCCGCCTACATACGACAAGCCTATAAAGGGAAAGGTAGACCCTTTGCTCCCTTGTGCGTGGAACCAAGATGCACCTTACAACATGTACACCCCCATAAAGTCGGGCACGCATTGTCCCATAGGATGTGTGGCAGCAGCCATGTCGCAGGTGATGTATTTTCATAAATGGCCTAAAGAACGTCCGCAAGGCATGGTGCGTGGAACGGATGCTCAAGCTCTTGATTATTACGATTGGGACGCCATGCTACCCATATATTCTGGCTATACCAACTACCAAGCATCGGCCGTTGCAACTCTTACGCGCGATGTGGGACAGGCTGTTAGAATGACTTATGGACCCGAAGGCAGCTGGAGCGATGAAGCAAAAGCTTGGTATGCCTTTGAGAATACCTTTGGCTACTCTGTGCGCTATATCGAAAAGGATGTGATGCCTGTGGGCGAATATCTACAAACTATTTATCACGAATTGTCTGAGGGTTATCCCGTGTTTGTATTGGGCGGCGATCATGCCTTTGTGTACGACGGATATGACGAAAACGGCTTGGTACATGCCGACTGGGGATGGGGCGGAAGTTATACAGGCTTTTACGACATCAACACGGTTAGTATCTCGGGTAATCCTTATACCCAAGGTAAGTTCTACTATAAACAAAGAGCTTTGTTTGTACATCCAAAAGATGGTAAACACACTTTGTTTAGCGAGCAACCAGTCGTCCTGACTATTACAGATAATATGGGTATGACCATAAAAGAGAATAGTTGCGCCTTGAGTGGTGGTACGCTCACGGCCGAAATATCGGCTGTGTCGGCGCACAACTTGGCACAGGGTGATGACTATTGCTATACGGGCGAATTGGGCATTGGCCTTTTCAATGCACAGGGGCAGTGTCTACACGTGTTTTTGTCGCCTTATGGTCTTATGGAGTTTTCAAGTTATTACAATAATTACCACTTAAACTCATCTAAAAATCCTTGGAAACTGAACTTTAGCGAAGTGGTAGGTAAAGTAACTAACGGACGCTATTACTTGCGTCCAATGTGTCATCGCAGACTTAACGCAACGACCAATGAGTGGGAGAGTTGGCGACTGATGTATAATGCTAACACGCTATGGCTCACGCTAAAGGATGGGGTTGTTACGCCCGATGCCGCACCCAAATATGCACAAATAGCTTTGGCAGAGTGTCCTGAGGTGCTGGTACCACCTGTTGAGTATGCGGGCGATTTGGCTGCCATATCCCTAAAGGTGGCAAATAATACCAACCTTGATGCTCGTGCCCAACTGAAGGTGCGCTTTAAGGGCAAGGGCTCGCTTGAAGGTGAGGTGTACGAAGTGCCATCAGGCCAGATAAACAATTTATACTTGGCACAACGCAACACTACAACCCAATGGACCATATCCTTTGGTACTTCGTATGCCACAGCAACAACCAGTGCCGCAATGAAGTGTGGTAAATATAGCTTGGAGGTTGAGGCTACCTATCCAGAGGGTGATGATTATTTTGATGACGAAGTGAAAAACTACGTTACCACCCTACTAACATGGCCTAACTTTGAAGTGGATGTTACTAAATCAAATGGCAAAGGAACCATCCTTATAACGGGATTGACGCTTTATGCTGACGGCACAGAATCGGAAAAGAAACTGCTCAGCCCAAGCGAGGTTCAGCAAATAGGCTTTGGCATTCAAACTCGTATATCAAGCATGCGCGACGATTGGCTCAACACAAGCGTGCGCTATCGTATAAAGGATGTGAGCAATGGTACATGGGCTTATACTTCTGCCCCTGTGAGTGTACGCTTGCCTTATGGCACGGCCGACTTGCGCAGCAAAACTCGCATTAACTTGCCCATAGACGAACTTACTGCCAATCGCACCTATGAAGTGCACGTTGAGGTGAATCGCGACAATGCATGGGTTGATTTATGGAACTCTACTGTGCCACGTCGTCAATTTAGTATAACCACTTCAAATCCAGTAGCGGGTGCTCGTAATGTGGTAGGAGGATTTGCTGAAGCCGACTATGCGCTGATTAAAAAGGCTTATGATGCTTATGCTATCAACCCATCAACCGAAAACTTGAATTTGTTAAGTAGAAGCATAGAACAAGCACCACGCATTAGTGCAAAACCCTTACAAACTTATCGCATACGCTGCCGTTATGCCGACAATGGTACACTCTATTTGACTGCAAACGGCCAACGCCTCGTAGGACAAACATGGGGCGAAAGCGATGAGGCTGAACAAACATTCTGTATCGTTCCTGGTTTGACAAAGGGCACGTGGCGCTTACAATGCATAGGAAACCATAAGTATGTTGGTTCGATGCCCGAAGCTGGAATGGATTTAGAACTTGTTGATGATATAGACAAAGCTGCCGATTTTACTCTTAACACTTCGCTCTCAACTTATTCCACCGCACTTGTTGCAGTGCAAGCTGTAAATGCCGACTATGCAGCATTGCGCTTAGGTAAACGTAATGTGGTACAAGCTTGGGCTACGGGCAGTGAAAGCGCACAGTGGTTTGTAGAACCAACAGGTAGCGAAGCCCCTCACTATGCCTTTGCGTTAGGACAAAGCGACTACATTACGGCTTATTTGCCTTATGCCTACCAAATGCCACAAGGCATGACGGGGTGTATAGTAAAGGCTGCAAAAGGTGGTATTGCAATTGTTCCCACTTATGCCGAGGGCAGTATTGTGCCAGCACTTACGCCTTTGCTTATTAAGGGGGAGAAGGGAAACATTGGTGCTGTAGTCTTGAATCCAAGTGTTACAACCGCTACGACACCCCTAGAGGGCAACTTGCTACATGGTACACTTGACAATGAAACAACGGAGGCTGAAGGTGATAACCTCTATTACAAACTATCGTATGGTAGCTATGCTTCGTCGCCGCTTGGCTTCTATTGGGGGGCAGAAGGTGGCACTCCCTTTACTAATGCAGCCTTGCGTGCCTATTTAGCCATGCCGCGTGTACTTGCGGCTCAACACCAAGGTTTTACCTTGAATTGGGGAGAGGTTACGCATGTTAATGAATTGCCTCTAAACTCAGATAATGCTCCACATGTTTATTACGATATCTATGGACGACGCTTATTAAGTATCCCTGCTCATGGTATAGTAATAAAGAACGATGGAACGAAGATAGTACGATAGTCGAACCCATCTTAAAACTAAAATGCGACACTCATAGTAATAATATTTTGACCAATTCATTGCGCTAAGCAGATGCTTGATTTTTCTTTTCGAGCATCTGCTTAATTGCGTTTTATGAGATGATAATGAGCGTTTTATTATGGGGCTAACATTGTGAACGCGCGCGTTCACTTTTTATAATATCACGGATAAAAACAAATAACATTTACCATGTCTTCACAAAAATGTAAAGATAGAATGCTTATTGTACGTTAAAAATTGTACCTTTGCAGTCAAAATTAGGAGATACATTATGAAACTGATATTAATGACCACTCCGTATTTCTTTGTAGAAGAGCACCAAATAATAAATGCGCTCTTTGATGAAGGCTTGGAAATATTGCATTTACGCAAGCCAGGCACAGAACCTGTATATTCAGAGCGGTTGCTTACTTTGATATCAGAGAGCTATCGCAAAAAAATAGTGGTGCACGATCATTTTTACCTAAAAAATGAATATGGATTGCGAGGCATACACCTCAATCATCGCAATCCCGAGCTACCACCTAAGTATAAAGGGCATATCTCGTGCTCGTGTCATACGGCTGAGGAGGTGTTGGCACACAAGCGCAGTTGCGACTATGTGTTCTTATCGCCTATATTCAGCAATGCTAACACAGAGAGCGAGAGTTCGCACTTAAGCCAAACCATGCTACGCGATTTGGCGCAGCGTAAAGTGATAGATCGCAAGGTGATGGCCTTTGGGGGCATTAACCTCGATAATATCCAACGGGTGAAAGACCTCGGGTTTGGTGGGGCTGTTGTGCTCGGAGATATATGGAACCGCTTCAGTGTGTATTCGGCTCAAGACTATAAAAGCCTAATCATGCAGTTTAGAAAACTGCGCAAGGCTGCAGAGTGATATAGCATACACATTGCCAACAAGAAACACCTTTAATAACATTTCATATTATAACAAAATGAATAACAACTCTTTTATGGTCTTTTCGGGAACTGCATCTCGTTATTTGGCTGAAAAGATTTGTGAGGAACTTAACTGCCCGTTAGGCGACCTCACGGTGACAAAGTTCGCTGACGGCGAATTCGAGGTATGTTACGAAGAGAGCATCCGTGGCCGCGATGTGTTCTTGGTACAGAGCACTTTCCCCAGCTCAGACAATCTTATGGAACTCCTCCTTATGATCGACGCTGCTAAGCGTGCTTCAGCTCGAAGCATTTGCGCAGTGGTTCCTTATTTTGGTTGGGCACGCCAGGATCGTAAGAGCAAGCCTCGTGTGAGCATTGGCGCTAAACTCGTTGCCGACTTGCTCAGCGTGGCAGGTATTGATCGCTTGATGACAATGGACTTGCATGCCGATCAGGAGCAGGGCTTCTTCAATGTTCCCGTAGATCACCTCTATGCTTCAACCGTAATGTTGCCCTACATCAAGAGTCTTAATCTTAAGAATCTTTGCATTGCTTCGCCCGATGTGGGTGGTTCTAAGCGTGCTGCTTCTTATGCGAAGTATCTCGATTGCCCCATGGTGCTCTGCAATAAGAGCCGTAAGAAAGCAAACGAAGTGGCTGATATGCAAATCATTGGCGATGTACAGGGCATGGACGTTGTACTCGTTGACGATATCGTAGATACAGCTGGTACGATCACTAAGGCCGCTGATCTGATTATGTCGCGTGGAGCTAATAGCGTGCGTGCTATTGCCAGCCACTGCATTATGTCAGGTCCTGCTGATGAACGCGTACAGGCTTCAGCCTTGAAGGAAATGGTATTTACAGACAGCATCCCTTATCGTGGTACATGCGAGAAGGTGAAGGAACTCACCGTAAGCGGTATGTTGGCAGAAACCATTCGTCGTGTGATGGAGAATGAAAGCAT
>DJEH01000094.1 GCA_002431845.1 Prevotellaceae bacterium UBA5903
TTGCATCGAGTTCTATATCTGGATGTTAGACCATATACATAACCTTTTTCTAATTTGAGGCGTTCAACCTCTGATAACTTCAGTACTTCTTTTGCCATAAATGATTGTTTCTAATATTACAATTCTATGACAAATTTAGAACTTATTTATCTAAAATAAAAATGTCCACTTACTTAAATGGATCTTTTTATTTTCACATTTGAAGCACTTTCTGTGGCGCATCTTAAATGTTTGCTTTCAGTCACATAGCCCGCTATGCTCCTTCAAACAAACCTTTAAGCTACATCCCCATAAAGCACTTCAAATATAAAAATAATTATGAACACCTACTTACATGAGTTTTTTTAAAACAAAAAAGCAAAACTTGATTTAGGCATGAATTTGTGCTAACTTTGCATGGTGTTTGGCATTGCGATATGTTATACACAATTTGAAAAAGGAGTAAACGAAAGCAGAGATACTGCGTTCTTATAACTACACACAACACTATACATGAAGAAATTGCTATCCTTACCACCCAATGTAGTGGGTGTGTTTCACGATATTACGGGCGAGAACCACAATGATTGTTATTGCACCTCCGACCCCGTGGGCCGAAAACTCGGCTCGGGGGGTGGCACAGCATGGCTCTTGCAGTCGGCACATGCCGACGAAGCTGGCAATACCGATTTTGACCAATGGCTGTCGTCCCAAAAACGCATACTCTTGCACGCTGGCGGGCAGAGCCGACGACTGCCTGCATACGCTCCGAGTGGCAAAATACTTACGCCTATCCCCGTGTTTAGGTGGGAACGAGGGCAACGCATAGACCAAACATTGCTCGACTTGCAAATGCCGCTCTATCGCGAAATAATGCGTAAGGCGCCTGCCAACATCCACACGCTTGTGGCAAGTGGCGACGTGCTTTTGCGTACCAAAGAGCCGCTAGGCGATGTGCCCGATGCCGATGTGGTGTGCTACGGGCTGTGGGCTTCGCCACAACAAGCCTCACACCATGGGGTGTTTGTGATGAACCGCAACACACCGAAAGAACTGGACTTTATGCTGCAAAAGCCTTCGACCGAACAACAAGCACAACTGCTTTCTTCTCACTTGATGTTGATGGACATTGGGGTGTGGCTACTATCGGATAAGGCTGTAAAATGTTTGCTCAAAAAAACGGCTTCGCCCCATGATGCCGACACTTGCCAAACGCCTGCACACCATGCACTACCCTTACCAGCAGCTTACGACTTGTATAGCGATTTTGGTTGTGCATTGGGTAATAATCCTTCAAAGCCCGACAATGTTTTGGCTGGACTGAAGGTGGCCATTTTACCACTGCCAGGCGGTGAGTTTTATCATTACGGCACAAGCACCGACATGATAAACTCTACGGTATACATTCAGAACCTTGTGAAAGACCAACGCTACATTTTGCAAAAAGGCATTAAACCACAAACGTCGGTTTTTACGCAAAACACGGTTATAGCCAATCGTCCTACGCTATCTACAAAGAATGTGTGGATAGAAAATGCTTATTTAGGCAAAGGCTGGCACTACGCAAGCAACAACATCATAACGGGCATCCCCAACAATAATTGGCAAGTAACATTGGCCGACGGGCAGTGTATAGACATGGTGCCTGTGGGCGATGCGGGCTTTGCGGTGAGAGTTTACGGCTTTGATGATGCCTTTCGTGGTGCGCTCAATGATGAGCATACACTTTATATGGGGCAACCCGTTAGCGCGTGGCTCAAAACGCGTGGCATTGCAGCAACAGAACTCGGCCGAACCGACGACTTGCAGGCAGCACGTCTCTTCCCCGTGGCGACCGATATGGAGCAGTTGCAACGCCTTATTGTGTGGTTCCTTGCTGAGCAACCCGATGCAGGTGTTACGGAAGAGTGGAGACGATTGCCACGATATAGTGCCGACGAACTGTCGGTTGCAGCCAATCTTCCACGATTATTTGCCCAACGCCGCGAATTGCAAGCGCACACCATTCCGGCATTGGCAAGCAACTGGCAAAAGAGTGTGTTTTACCAAGTAAACCTTAAAGACTTGGCAACAAAGTATGCTCAAAACAATTGGACACTGCCAGACGAACTGCCCACCACAGCTCCGCTGATGACCCACATTCACGATGCTATGTTCCGCTCTGAAGCTTTGCGTAGTAGGGACGCTGACAAGGCCGAACAATATGAGAAAAAGGCGTTTGGGCTACTGCGAGAAGGACTCACCGAAAATGTGGTGGAACAAAAACAACAGCCGCATCTCACCATATATCCCGACCAAATTGTGTGGGCACGTAGCAGTGTGCGCATTGATGTGGCAGGCGGATGGACCGACACACCCCCTTATAGTCTTATATCGGGTGGTAACGTGGTGAACTTGGCTATAAACCTTAATGGACAACCACCATTGCAGGTGTATGTAAAGCCTTGCAAAGAGCCTGTGGTGATATGTCGCTCAATCGATTTGGGAGCGATGGAACGCATTGAAACTTACGACGAACTTATGCAGTTTAACAAGGTAGGCTCGCCTTTCTCTATCCCCAAAGCGGCTCTCGCCTTGGCTGGATTTGCTCCTGCATTTTCGCTCGAAAGGTATGGTTCGCTGCAAGAACAGCTAAAGGCTTTGGGGTGCGGACTGGAAATTACGTTGTTAGCAGCTATTCCTGCAGGTTCAGGATTGGGCACAAGCAGTGTGTTATCGGCCACGGTGTTGGCAGCCCTAAGCGACTTTTGCGGACTGAATTGGGGTAAAAGCGAGATATGCAACCGCACGCTTGTGCTTGAGCAATTGCTCACCACCGGGGGCGGATGGCAAGACCAATATGGGGGCGTATTGCCTGGAGTAAAACTATTACAAACCTCTTCGGGTTTTGACCAAAGTGCCATAGTGCGCTGGTTGCCCGACACGCTCTTTACCTCAGCCGACACCAAAGCTTGCCATTTGCTCTACTATACGGGTGTGACGCGTACGGCTAAGAACATACTGGCTGAGATTGTGAGAGGCATGTTTCTTAACAACTCACGCCACCTCAACCTGCTTAATAGCATGAAACAACATGCTCTTGAGGTGTTTGATGCCTTGCAGTCGAACGATTTGGCATACTATGGCAAGATGGTTAGAGCCACATGGGAGCAGAACAAGGCCCTTGATGCGGGAACATCGCCCGAGGTGATTGAACATATATGCAGTATGGTAGACGACCTTTGCTATGGCTATAAACTGCCAGGAGCTGGCGGAGGAGGCTTTATGTATATGGTGGCAAAAGACGGAGAAGCTGCGCACAAAATTCGCAAAATTCTTACGGATAACCCCGTGAACAATCGCGCCCGTTTTGTTGAAATGAGTGTGTCTGAAAATGGGTTACAGGTGAGCAGAAGCTAATGACCTTTGAGGGCTTTATAAAACATAAAGAAAAATGAAACTTACTTTCAACAGACTATTTACAACTGCTTGTTTAACGGCATGTGTGAGCTTAACAGCCATGGCGCAACAGCAAGTGGCTGTGTTTTCAATAAACGACTTTCATGGTGCTTTTGTGGCTAATAAGGACAAAGGCATTATGGGAGCTCCCGCTGTGTGGCAAACACTCGATTCGCTTAAACAAGTGTATCCGTGCAACGTAACGGTGTCGGCTGGCGACAACTTTGGTGGTAGCTACTTTTACAATGCTACGCATGGGCAACTGATGCCTGTATTTTTTAATGACTTGGGCATAAAAATTTCTGCGCTCGGCAACCACGAGTTTGACGATGGACAACAGGCGCTGGCTAATAAATGGAGCAATAGTCCTTTACGCCCCAAGGAGTGGAATATCACCTACGTATCGGCCAACGTACGCGACGTGAAAACGGGAAGTGTGCCTGCTTTTGCTCAGCCCGTGGTGACTGTACCGCTGCAACTTGCTGATGGACGCACCTTTACTGTGGCTTTTGTAGGACTGATTGCTTCGTCTACACCACAACAAGCAAGCATAAGGAAACTGGCTGGACTAAGTTTTGATGGACGCTATAATCAGGTGCTCGACTCGGTGATGCAACTGCCAGAGGGAGAAAAGGTGAAGGAGGCTAACTTGCGCTTATTGCTCACTCATGTTGGGTCGCGCATGAAGAATGGCCAACCTGAATGGGATGACAAAGATGCTGAAAATTTGCTGAAAATTAGTTCACCTATGTGGCACGGCATTCTGTCGTCGCATAGTCACGAACCCGTGTGTGGATACATCAATCAAGCACATTATCCCATTGTGCAAGGACAATGGCATGGCAACTATATTAGCATGTTGCTCTGCACCATCGATAACCAAACGCTCAAGGTGACTAAGGTGGAGCCACACCTTATTCCAGTGACTGAAAAGGCTAAGCTAAACGATGGGGCTACCCGACTGCAACAGCAAATAGACTCGTTGCTGACGCATACTTGTACTGCTGGCGGCACGCCTATAGGCACGCCGCTTGCCACTGCTTTAAACAATATGGAACACGACCGTACGCGTAAATATTGCCAAACTAAGGTGGGCGAACTGGTGTGTGAGGCTTATGCCGATGCTTATCGCAAATGGGCACATCTTGCTGACGAAACTCCCATTATAGGTTGTAGCCACTTTGGTAGCATTCGTTCGGGCTTTGTAAAAGGTGAAATTTCGGTGCTTGATGTGGGCGAGGTATTGCCATTTTCTAACCCTCTGAAAGTGTATCAGCTAACAGGTAAACAAATATTTGATTTGGTGCAATTTGGCATGCACAACCAGCGATATGGATGGTTGCAGACGGGCTTTTTGCACATTGATAAAAACGCTGATGGTAATGTGGTGAAACTTACTTACGTGGCACCCAACGGCAAGCAGGTGGCAATTAAAGATAAAAAGAAATACTACCTGGTGGCAGATGAATTTATTACCAACGGTGGCGATGGTTACGACCCTGCATTCTTCCCAAAGAGTCAAGAAATAAAGATAGTGGGTATGCCTGCTACTACAGATGCCTTTATTAACTATTTGAAACTGAAAAAAACGATAAAGTAAAACTTTTCATTAAAAGCATGTCATTGTTTTCACTTCCACCTGCTGCACCGCAATCAGACCTCAACCTATCTATGTTTTTAGGAGGAAGCGGTGCAGGCAGCAATAGTATGCACATTAAACGTACGCTTGCCCCCGAATGGGCACTGCAAAGCGGCATTCAGCTTACATGGCCTCATGCGCACACCGATTGGGCATATATGCTCGAGGAGGTTACGGAATGCTACGTGCGTTTGGCATACGAAATTAGCAAGCGTGAACGTTTGCTGATAGTAGCTCCCGATGTTGAACAAGTTAAATGTTTGCTCAATGAACGCTTGCCACTAAAGGCCACTCAAAACATCGTATATCGCCAATGCCAAACGAATGATACTTGGGCACGCGACCACGCTTTTCTTACTGTGGTGTCGGCCACAGAGGGGGCTGAACTCATGGACTTTAGGTTTAATGGGTGGGGCGGTAAGTTTGAAGCATCGCTTGATAATGCTATCAATAAGCAGTTGGTAGGGGAGGAAAATGCCTTGTTGAAAGGTAAATATGTGGATTGTCTTGACTTTGAACTTGAGGGTGGTAGCATTGAAACTGACGGAAACGGTACGTTGCTTACTACGTCGGAATGCTTGCTCAACCCCAATCGCAATGCACGCCTTGACAAAGCGCATATAGAGGCATTGCTGAACGAACGCTTGGGCGTGGACCATTTTTTATGGCTTGACCATGGCTATTTGGCTGGCGATGACACCGACTCTCATATCGACACATTGGCTCGATTGTGCCCCAATGATACCATTGTTTATGTGAAATGCAACGATACTGCCGACGAACATTATGCTGCGTTAAAGCAAATGGAAGAGCAACTGCAAACGTTTAAAACACCGAAGGGCGAGCCTTATACTTTGCTTTCTGTGCCCATGCCACAAGCTATCTACGATGAAGAGGGCGAGCGTTTGCCTGCTACTTATGCCAACTATTTGGTGATGAACGATGCGGTGTTGTACCCTACGTATGCACAAACAGAGAACGATGAACAAGCCGCTCGCATTTTGGCTAAAGCATTTCCAGGGCGCGACATAGTAGGCATTGATTGCCGTGCACTCATCAAGCAGCATGGTTCGCTACATTGCGCCACTATGCAATACCCCAAAGGGGTGATGACTGATGGTGAGTAAACGATAGCTGTAGACCTAAAATCATTTTTATTTGCGGAAAAAATGGAACAAAAAACGAATATACTTAAGGTTGGCATTGTACAACAATCGTGTAGTGCCGACGTTGAGGCTAATAAGCAAAAATTGGCACGCAACATTGCTGATGTTGCTGCCAAAGGTGCACAACTTGTTGTACTGCAAGAGTTGCACAATTCACTCTACTTTTGCCAAGTAGAGAACACTGAAAACTTTGATTTGGCAGAACCTATACCTGGGCCCTCGACCGACTTTTATGGTAAGATTGCTAAAGAACATGACATAGTGTTGGTAACATCGCTCTTTGAGCGTCGGGCTGCAGGACTCTATCATAACACGGCGGTGGTTTTTGAAAAGGATGGAAGCATTGCTGGCAAATACCGCAAAATGCATATTCCCGATGACCCTGCATACTATGAGAAATTCTACTTTACGCCAGGCGACTTGGGATTTCACCCCATTGATACCTCGGTAGGTAGGTTGGGAGTGCAGGTATGTTGGGACCAATGGTATCCAGAGGGAGCACGACTAATGGCTCTACAAGGTGCGGAGTTGCTTATCTACCCTACGGCTATAGGATACGAAAGTAGCGATACGCCCGAGGAGCAAGAACGACAACGCGAAGCTTGGACTACCGTGCAACGGGGACATGCTGTGGCAAATGGTTTGCCCGTGATTGCCGTGAACCGTACGGGACATGAAGACGACCCTTCTGGGCAGACAAACGGCATTGATTTTTGGGGTTCAAGCTTTGTTGCAGGACCACAAGGCGAATTGTTGCACCGCTCACCTAAGGATTGTGAAGAGAATGCGGTAATAGAGATTGATATGAAACGAAGCGAAAATGTGCGCCGTTGGTGGCCTTTCCTTCGCGACAGACGTATTGAAGAATTTGACGGGTTGAAGCGTAGATTTATAGATTAAAATAA
Source organism: Prevotellaceae bacterium UBA5903 (assembly GCA_002431845.1). Lineage (GTDB taxonomy): Bacteria > Bacteroidota > Bacteroidia > Bacteroidales > Bacteroidaceae > Alloprevotella. The sequence goes on from DJEH01000094.1 coordinate 7,128, forward strand.
CTGCTCGAGTAGGTGGTCAAAACAATATATGACACCTACTCGAGTTTGTGTTGAAACCTTGAAGTACGTATTAAAAATTTATGAGTATTAAGGATTTAGCGAGCAAAATAAAGGGAAATCCCACCATGACAGATGGGACGGTATATTCAATATTAGTAATATGTGGTATATCGCACTTCTTGAACGATATGATACAATCTATCATTCCTTCTATCTACCCAATTATTAAAGATGAGTTTGGATTTCCGTTTGCTCAGATTGGCATCATCACATTGGTGTTTCAAATGACCTCTTCTATACTGCAACCTTTTACCGGATTGTATGCCGATAAGCATCCGCGGCCTTACGCCTTGTCGGTGGGCATGTGCTTTACGCTAATTGGTTTGTTGGTGCTTGCTTTTTCGGATAACTATTGGCTTATATTACTATCAGTTAGCATTGTGGGGCTTGGATCGTCGGTGTTTCATCCAACGGCCTCACGCGTGGCACAGATGGCTTCGGGGGGCAAGAAGAGTTTGGCACAATCCATATTCCAAGTGGGGGGTAATGGTGGTTCGGCACTTGGTCCGCTGTTGGCTGCTATCGTTATTTTGCCTTTAGGCCAGTGGGCTATTTCGTGGTTTGCTATTGCTGCATTGTTTGCGGCACTGATTATGGTAAGACTGGGTGCGTGGTATAAGCTTAGACTCTCGTATGTGGTAAGTCATCCACAAAAAATGCCGTTGCTGAATAACCATATCTCTAAGCGTGCTAAATATGGTGCATTGCTTATTCTCGTTATATTGGTGTTTTCAAAGTATTTTTACACGGCTTGTATCACCAATTACTTTACTTTTTTTCTTATTGATAAGTTTGGCATGAGTGTAGGTGCATCGCAGTTGTGTCTGTTTGCATTTCTTGCAGCTTTTGCTATTGGCACAGTGGCTGGTGGCATGTTTGGTGACAAGTTCGGCCGTAAATATGTAATATGGTTCTCTATTTTGGGGGCGGCACCTTTTGCTCTTATTATGCCCTATGTTGGGCTGGGCATGACCATTGTATGCGCCTTCATGTCGGGACTTATTATTGCATCTGCATTCTCGTCGATAGTGGTTTATGCCACAGATCTTATGCCCGACAAGGTGGGCATGATTGCGGGTGTGTTTTTCGGATTGATGTTTGGTTTGGGGGGCTTAGGTTCGGCTTTCTTTGGCTGGCTTGCCGATAAAACAAGCGTTGAATACATCTTTCAAGTAAGTGCTTATTTGCCACTTATGGGCATTATAGCTGGGCTATTGCCTAATACACAAGAAAAGAAATAAGTAGGTATTCAAAATTAATTGATAAGTAGGTGTTCATAATT
>DJEH01000011.1:0-7649 GCA_002431845.1 Prevotellaceae bacterium UBA5903
GTTCTGCATTCGCCTTGCACTATTTTTGCAAAAATAGAATTGGATAAAACAGAAAAATTGATAATGAAGAAAATATGTATATCACTCATGTGCTTGGCAACTTTGACTATAAATGAAGCCAATGCACAAGACACACAACGAAATAAGTTGGCACAAACTCCACCTATGGGATGGATGACTTGGAATTTATTTAAAGGCAACATCAATGAGAAGCTTATTCGCGAAACAGCCGATGCTATGGTGGAGAGCGGACTGGCTGATGCTGGATATAAATATCTTTTTATTGATGATTTGTGGCAAGGTGGTCGTGATGCACAAAATAATATTATTCCCGATGCTAAAAAGTTTCCTTCGGGCATAAAAGCCTTGGCAGACTATGTACATAGCAAGGGACTGAAGTTGGGCATCTATTCGGATGCGGCTCAACTTACTTGTGGCGGTTACACGGCAAGTTTGGGCTTTGAGGAACAAGATGCTCGCACTTTTGCGTCGTGGGGAATTGACTACTTAAAATATGATTATTGTAATGCTCCAGAGGATAGTGCAACCGCACGCTTAAGATACCGCACCATGGCTGATGCGTTGCAAAAGAGCGGTCGTGACATTGTGCTTGGCGTATGCGAGTGGGGACAGCGAAAGGCCGAAGAGTGGTGCGAAAGCGTTGGCGGACAGCTATGGCGCACTTCGTACGACGTGAGAGATATGTGGAAAGACGTGGTGAACCAAGGCGGTATGGGTATTCTTGACATCATAAACATCACCGCCCCTATCAGCCAATATGCTCGTCAAGGACAATGGCCTGATATGGACATGCTCGTTGTAGGACTTAATGGTAAAGGGGGCCCTTCGAGCGATTTAGGTGGAGTAGGGTGTAACTATACAGAGTATCAAACTCAGATGAGTATGTGGTGTATGCTATCTTCACCCTTAGCATTATCTAATGATTTACGCAAGCTTACTGAACAAGATAAAAACATCATCTTAAACAAAGAGGCCATAGCTATTAACCAGGATGCATTGGGTAAGGCGGCTGAACGTAAAATCAAATCTGAGGGCTATCAAGTTTATGTTCGTCCGCTTTCTGGCCATCGCTATGCTATTGCTTTGATGAATACTGCTGATAAGGCACAAAAGTTAAACATAAACTTTAAGCAGGTAGGACTAAATGGTACATACAAGGTGCGCGACATTTGGCAGCACAAGCAGATAGCAACGAAAGCTTCTAAATGGTCGGGCCGAGTGGATGCTCACGAAACAAAGGTTTGGGTGTTGGAGTAAGCAACAAGTCTTTTCGCATAATGCTGTAGTACTTAAAGTATTGAAAATGATATGAGAAAATCTGTTTTAACGAGTATATTGTTCATTATATGCCTTTCGTTTGTAGCATGTAATGGCAAGAAAACGCAACCCACTGTTGCCGACAAAGACACAACAACCGTTGTAGACACAACGGCCGATGAGCAAGTGCCTGACTCTACTATCTATGGCACTTCTACCGAGGATTTTGGTATGAGTACATTCAGCATGGTTGCGGATAATGGCGATACGCTCTTTGTGTGCAGAACATCAAACGATGGGCAGGATGCCAAGATATATGGTAGCGTTACTTATGGGCAGAGGTATGCCATGACTACAAGAGATAACGGCGAATCATTGGGCGTTTTGATTAATCTAACCGAACTAAATAAAAAGCTAAAAGACTACGAGATTGTTAATGGCAAACTCGTGGTAAAGGGCGATACAGTGCCACTCGATACTTATTTCAAATAAATTGTTTGTTTTAGGATAGATAAAAGGTTTTAATTTATTTGTTTATTATGTTTTCTGGTATAATAGAAGGGATAGCTCGTGTAGTAGCTATTGAAAATGATAAAGATAACAAGCACTTCACCTTAGAGTGTGACTTTACTAACGAACTGAAAATAGACCAAAGTGTAGCCCACAATGGCGTTTGTCTAACAGTGGTAAAAATTGATGGCAACCGCTATGTGGTTACGGCTATGGACGAAACCTTGAAGCGTTCAAACCTTGGGCTTTTGCAACCTGGCGATGAGGTAAACGTGGAGCGTTCTATGAAAATGAACGGCCGACTTGATGGTCACATTGTTCAAGGGCATGTAGATACTACTGCCGTGTGTAAGGATATTGTTGATGCAAATGGTAGTAACGAGTTCACTTTTGAGTATGATGTAGATGACGAAATGATTAGCCGTGGCTACTTTACGGTAGAAAAGGGGTCTGTAACGGTTAATGGTGTAAGTTTGACGGTGTGCACACCCACACGCAACACGTTTAAGGTGTGCATCATTCCATTTACTTTTGAGCATACCAACTTCCATAACATAAAGGTGGGTAGCAAGGTAAACATTGAGTTCGACATATTGGGCAAATACATAAGTCGTTTGGCAGAACTGAAACAAGCATAAAGGATAAGAATGCGCGAATTGCTTTTTATTTTTATAGGTGGAGGATTGGGCAGCATCTGCCGTTATAGCATAGGTGCTTATATGCTCAATTCTTTGGTGCAACGCTTTCCGTGGGCCACTTTTGCAGCAAATGCTTTAGGGTGTTTATGTATAGGCTTGCTCATTGGGTATTTCAGTAATCGCCCAACGGGATTGTTGTATTTACTGTTAGTTACGGGCTTTTGCGGAGGCTTTACTACGTTCTCAACTTTCTCAAACGAAGCGTTTCAGTTGCTCCGACAAGGATTTTATGCATTTGCATTGGGCTATATGGCACTTTCGTTCTTTGTGGGCATAGCGTCTGTTGCTGCAGGATTTTATTTAGTAAAAAACGTATAAACATAGGTGCAGAAATTGAAAAAGCAAGAACTCTATGATTATGTGCTTAGCTACTTAAAGAGTACAATGGATGATACTGAAACAGAACTGCATTTCGGCAATCCCTTTGAGCTCCTCGTGGCTGTGGTTTTGTCGGCTCAATGCACAGACAAGCGTATAAACCAAGTGACTCCTCATTTGTTTGCCGACTTTCCCACGCCCGAGGCTATGGCGGTAACAACTCCCGATGTGATATATGAGTATATTCGTTCTGTAAGTTATCCTAACAACAAAGCTAAGCACCTTGTAGGACTATCGCAAATGCTTGTTAATCGCTTCAATGGTCAGGTTCCTTCAACGCTCGAAGAGCTTACACAACTGCCAGGAGTAGGGCGTAAAACAGCTAATGTTGTGCAAGCGGTTGCCTTTGGCAAGGCTGCTTTGGCAGTAGATACCCATGTGTTCAGAGTGAGCCATCGTTTGGGGCTTGTGCCCAAACGATGCACAACGCCTTATAGTGTAGAGGTGGAGCTAAAAAAGCATATACCCAACGATTTAGTGGCATCGTCACACTATTGGTTATTGTTGCTTGGGCGCTATACGTGTACAGCCCGCAACCCCAAGTGCAGCAAATGTGGCTTGCGCGATGTTTGCAAAAGTGCAATGGGATAGCTGTATCTTTTACGTTTAAACATTTCTTTTTTATTCTTTTCAATAGATGTTGAACGCTCATTTGTAGCGTTCAATTTATTTTTATTTCCTCTTAATATGAGCACATTGCGAATGCGTATACATAGCCTTTTGCAACATTTGCAAAGGGGTATTTACGAAAAAAACACAGAGACCTCGTTGGCCTTGTTAGCAGCACTTGCAGGCGAGAGCATACTACTGCTTGGCCCACCGGGAGTTGCCAAGTCGATGGTTGCACGCAGACTAAAGTTGGCATTTAAGGATGCCAGTTCTTTTGAGTATCTTATGTCGCGTTTTTCAACACCAGATGAGATTTTTGGCCCTGTAAGCATAAGCAGTTTAAAGAAGTCTGATACTTATGTACGCGCCGTAAAAGGCTATTTGCCTACAGCCGATGTAGTGTTTTTAGACGAGATATGGAAGGCTGGTCCTGCCATACAAAATACTTTGCTCACAATAATGAATGAAAAGCTGTTTCGCAATGGCAACGAGGAGATGCACTTACCGCTAAAGTTGCTTGTGGCTGCATCGAACGAGCTGCCTGCAAAAGGCGAAGGGCTCGAGGCGTTGTGGGATAGGTTCATAGTGCGCATTGTGTGTAAAGGCATTGCCGATGAGCACACATTTCGACAGATGCTCTGCGAAGACCAAGTGGAGGAGGTGAGTGTAGACGATTTACTTGCCGTTACAAACCAAGAATATAATCAATGGCAAGCTGAGGCTAAAACAGTAAAACTATCTACCGAGTTGCTTGATGCTATCGAACAAATTCGCATTAGATTAAGAAAAGTTGACATTGAAAACTCTGAGCTGCCACGCAGCATTTACGTAAGCGACAGAAGATGGAAACATATTGTAAGGCTTTTACAAATGTCGGCTTACATACAGGGTAGGCATGAAGTTCTGGCAACAGACCTCTTGCCTTTGTACCACTGCATGTGGAACGAGACAGAAGAAATCAATGCCGTTAGACGCATTGTAATAAATGCTGTGCTTGCGCCATATGTGGCAGCGTTGCAGCGTATTTCGCAGGCTGTGCAAGCCGACCTCAAAGCTCGTAGTGCCAAAGAAGCACTTGTCAAGGCTCTGCGCGATAACGATCATCGTGATGATAATTTAGCCATTGTTAGTCGTTACTTCTACCAGGTTGCCGGACATGGAACAGGGCATACTTGCGTGTTTATAACCGACTTTAAGCGCATGCCTATTCATGGTAAATTTGCTTCGATGGCTCCAGGTGTAATGTACAAAGACCCCACTAATGCCAAGCGCACAATAGTTCGTCTTTATTCGCCCGAAATAGCCCCCAGTATTCCCGACAACTGTGAGCAAGTTACGCTATGTCGCGACGATGATCACATATACATCAATGGCACAGCATTTAAGATGCGCATACAGGGAGATGCTGTGCTCAATCCATCGGCTGGCAAAGTGGGCAAAGGGTTGTTTAGCGAAGTCGAATCTACGAACAATGAGGAAGTTTCACCTTCGGCGGCACACTACGAAGAGGATATAGAGCACTTCTGCGATAGTGTAGATACACTGCAAAGAACCTATAAGGATAACATGTTCGTTGCAGATGCCGACACCTCACTATTAGACACTCAATTACAACAGATATACAAGCAAGTAGCATTGTGCCGTGTAGATATTCGCAAGTTGCTTTATGATGAATAATCAAGAGTTTTATCACAAGATGCTACGGCAGTTTGTTGCAACGAGCAGACTGCCCAACATTAGGCTCTATGCCGACGACGACCTTACGCAATATCTTTGGCAAGTAATGGCAGATGAGGGCATAAGAAAGCAAGTGTTGAGCGACGACATTGCAGCGCGTATATTCGAAGATAGCATGATGCAACTTGTATGTCTTTACTTGCAAAAGCTTAATTATAACAAGCAGCGATGTCGCTTTGAAGAAAAGCAAATTGTTGAGGCTGAGCAGTGGAGCCTATCGAAGCGTAAAGAAGAGCACCAAGAGCTTTTGCAGCATATAGCCAGTAACTATGCAGCACAAGGTTTTGATAAGAGGTTTTACCAACATGAGTTTCAGCGGCCTTCGTCGGTAGTAGATGATGCTTTGTGGCAATCGCTCTTAAACGATTGGAAACACTGCTTAGCAATGCAGATGCAGCAGCGCAACAAAACCTATCTTGATGGGCGCAAGGAGTTGCAAAGCCTATTGCTGCACAACAACTTAAAGGCGGCTCCAGCTTATGTGCGCAAGCATAACATATCTAAGCAACGCTTCTTTCAGTCGTGGGCTTTGATGGGCGGCAGGTGGAATCAACTTGAGTACGAAAGGCTGCAAGGCATTGTGAGTTTGCAACAGAAATACCCCGTGTTAGAGCAGATTGCAGCCATAATGGGGCGCACTGCCGACAGCTTGGGAACTGAGCAAATAGGCTATACTTCGGGCTGCAATGAGCGCATGGAGCATGCCTCACATAGCGACATTACGGGCATTAGTATGGGGCGCGATTTGAGTGCATTGTTGCCTTTAGAGTTGGCGCAATTTAGCGATGCCGACATGGAGGACCTCTTCTTCAAGAAGTATGTAACTAACCATTTACAAACGTTTGGCTATCAGAGCAAAACAATAAATGCTACGCAAGGATTACATCGCAAGCCTGCCCGTCCGCATGGTCCCATGGTGGTGTGTATGGACACATCGGCAAGCATGGCAGGACTGCCCAACCAAATAGCATTATCGTTGATGATGAGGCTATCAGAGATGTGCGAAACCGAACAGCGAGATTGCTTGCTTATAGCCTTTTCGGTGTTAGCTGTGCCCATTGATGTGTTGCACGACCGCACGCAACTTTTGCAGTTCTTTACTCGTAGAGCTGCGGGCAACACCGATTCGCGTAAGATGCTCGATGCCTTGTTTGCACTTTTTAGTTCGGATGCACGCTATGTAGGAGCAGATGTGTTGTGGATTACCGATTTTAGGATACCTGTGCCACAAACGTATTATTTAGGGCAAATGGAGCGCCTAAGGCTATGTGGTACACGTTTTTACGGACTGCAAATAGGCATTGCTCAAAATCATTGGTTGCCCTATTTTGACCAGATGTTTCAAATAACAGACTATCAATAAAATTTCTTGTATATATAGCGTATTATGGCCCAAAAAGCCACATGCAACAAAATGGTATCACCGATGTTGCATGTGGCTTTTTACGTTTATATATGTAGTTTTTTGCTTCAAGCTAACGCTATGTGTTTAAGCCTTTTCAACTTGTTCTGTAGGCAATTCGTTGCCCACAAATTCAAAAGTGAAATTGCTGCCTTTGGCCGACGGAAATTGGCTACGAACGTCTATTTCAGTACGTTTTTTTAGATGTTCAATAATGCGTTCATAGCATTCATTGCCCGAGTTTGCCTTAACGTAAGCTTGGAACGTTGTGTCTTGATAGCGGAATTTTGTTGTGCCGTTGATAGGCAATACGCGCTTAAAGGTGATGGTTCCTAAATACCACCCGCTACGCTCTTGAGCCAATTGTGCAACTTTTATTTCTTTCTTGTTGATTATGCCATTGTCTTTAACAAACGTGGGTCTCTCATTGGCTATGCTTTCCCTTTCTTGCGTATTGTTGTTGCCTTTGCGATGTGCCTTAAACTCCTCCATCGTTTCGGCAGAGGTTTTGATAAGTATAAAGTAAACGCGTGGTCTTATTTTATACCTTTTGGGATAGGGCATATCGCTCTCAACGTAGGCACGAACATCATCTTCTAAGCGTTGGTTGATAGGGATTTCGGGAATAGACGAAAGAAAATTCATAAGTTCGTCGTAATTACGAACCAAAGTATCTTGATCAAAATAGCGGGCGTAGATGTTCATGTGCTTACAGTAAAGATATATTGACTTTTATGTCGTATTTTGTTTTTTGATTGCTTATATGCCACAATCACTTTTAGGGTGGTAGATACAGCTGAGATTACAAGAATATAAATTCTATATATGTTATTTCTTGTAGGATGAGAAAAGTTATTGCTGTTTCTTGTTGCTTACATTAGGTTAATGTAAGCCTATGCATCAAGATGGCCATTTCTTGGATGCAAATGTCTTAAAACCAAAGTTGCAGAAACTAAAAAACGATTTGAAGATATCAGATAAATGTAGGTTCAAATCAAGTCTGCTATTTAGATTTGAGCGGAAAACGAGACTCGAAC
>DJEH01000011.1:7742-7921 GCA_002431845.1 Prevotellaceae bacterium UBA5903
TACCAACTGAGCTATTTCCGCAGGTGTGTGGTTAGAATTGTGTGCCCAGAACAGGACTCGAACCTGCACGTCATTGCTGACACTAGTACCTGAAACTAGCGCGTCTACCATTCCGCCACCTGGGCCTCTGCCATATCTTGCACATAAAAAATGAGCGGAAAACGAGACTCGAACTCGCG
>DJEH01000011.1:7948-9424 GCA_002431845.1 Prevotellaceae bacterium UBA5903
CCCAACCTTGGCAAGGTTGTGCTCTACCAACTGAGCTATTTCCGCTTAATATTGCTTTATGGCATATAGATTATCACAAAAGCGATGCAAATTTACAACTTTTTTTTGAATGTCCAAGCCTTAGCCTCCATTTTATGGCTAAAAAGTTTTTTAAGGGCTATGTGCGAGGCTTGTTTTTCCAGTAAGCATTCATTCTGTCGCGGCTTTTGTTCTCTTGTGGGTTGTTGCAAGGTTGCCATAGCACGCAGTCTTTAATTTCGCCCGGCATGTATTGTTGTGGCGTAAAGTTGCCTGGATAGTCGTGTGGATAGAGGTAGCCATCGTGGTATCCAAGGTCGGCCATGAGCTTGGTTGGTGCGTTGCGTATGTGTAGGGGCACGGGCAGGTTACCCGTACGTTTTACCAATTGGAGGGCATTGTTTATGCCCATATAGGCTGAGTTGCTCTTGGCGCTTGTGGCCAGATATACAGTAGCTTCGGCAAGGGGGATGCGTCCCTCTGGCCACCCTATTTTAGCCACGGCATCAAAGGCTGCATTGGCTAATAAGAGCGCATTGGGATTGGCTAGCCCAATGTCTTCGGATGCCGAAATAACCAGGCGTCGGGCTATGAATTTAGGATCTTCTCCCCCCTCAATCATGCGTGCTAACCAGTAGAGGGCTGCATCGGGGTCGCTGCCACGAATGCTTTTTATAAATGCCGAAATAATGTCGTAGTGCATTTCGCCCTCCTTGTCGTATGCCATGGGGTTTTGTTGCAAATGCTTGATAATGGTGTCGTTGTCTATAACCAGTGGGTCCGTTGGGATGGCAGACGTTACCAAGTCTATAATGCCCAAAAGCTTGCGTGCATCACCGCCGCTATAGCGCAGTAGGGCATCGGTTTCTTTTATTTTGATGTCGCGCTGTTTTAGTTCTTCGTCTTGTGTGATGGCCCTATGCAGCAGTTGCAAAAGGTCGTCTTTGCCGAGGCTTTCGAGCACATACACCTGGCAGCGCGATAGCAACGGACGTATCACCTCGAACGATGGATTTTCGGTTGTGGCGCCTATTAAAGTGATGGCACCAGTCTCTACTGCTGCTAAAAGAGAGTCTTGTTGCGACTTTGAGAAACGGTGAATTTCGTCAATAAAGAGAATGGGACTTTGTTCGGCAAAAAACCTATTGCTCTTGGCTTTGTCTATAACCTCTCTCACCTCTTTCACACCGCTATTTACGGCCGAAAGCGTATAGAAAGGAGTGTCGAGCTGATGTGCTATGATTTTGGCAAGAGTGGTTTTGCCCACTCCCGGAGGTCCCCACAGAATGAACGACGAAATATGGTGTGAGTCAATCATTTGCCGCAATACCCCCCCTTGGCCAACAAGGTGTTGCTGGCCTATATAGTCGTTGAGCGAGGTGGGTCGCATACGTTCTGCTAATGGTTTCATGCTGATTTTCTTAATGAAAAATTGCTTAAGTAGGTGTTCATAATTAT
>DJEH01000097.1:0-6880 GCA_002431845.1 Prevotellaceae bacterium UBA5903
CTTGCTGTGGTTGAAGCCTGCCAATGCATCAGCAATAACTTCAAGCGACTTAGACTTCTCACGAACACCAACTACTTGACCAGGCTTAACACTGAAAGAAGCGATGTTTACAACACGACCATCAACAGTGATGTGCTTGTGATTAACAAGCTGACGAGCTGCTGCACGTGTTGGAGCAATGCCTAAACGATAAACTACGTTGTCTAGACGGCACTCAAGGCTTTGAAGAAGAATTTCACCAGTAATGCCAGAAGCAGAAGCTGCTTTGTCAAACAGGTTACGGAATTGCTTTTCAAGAACACCATAAGTGTACTTTGCCTTTTGCTTCTCAGCCAACATGATACCATATTCAGAAGTCTTACGACGACGATTGTTACCATGTTGTCCAGGAGGGAAATTGCGCTTTGCTAACACCTTGTCAGCACCGAAGATAGCCTCACCAAACTTACGGGCGATACGAGACTTAGGTCCAATATATCTTGCCATTATTTTTTTGTCTTTTACTTTAAACTACGTTAGTGTTATACTCTACGACGCTTAGGAGGACGACAACCATTGTGTGGAAGTGGAGTTACGTCGATAATCTCTGTAACAGCGATACCTGCACCATGGATAGCACGGATAGCAGATTCACGACCATTACCTGGACCCTTAACGTATGCCTTAACCTTGCGAAGACCAAGGTCATAAGCTACTTTGGCACAATCCTGAGCGGCCATCTGGGCAGCGTAAGGAGTGTTCTTCTTAGAACCACGGAAACCCATCTTACCAGCAGAAGACCAAGAAATTATCTGACCCTCGCTATTTGCAAGAGACACAATGATATTGTTGAAAGAGCTGTGTACGTGAAGCTGACCATTTGCATCAACCTTTACGTTTCTCTTCTTAGCTGCAACTGTTTTCTTTGCCATATCTATTTATTATTTAGTAGCTTTCTTCTTGTTAGCAACAGTCTTCTTACGACCCTTGCGAGTACGAGCATTGTTTTTAGTGCTTTGACCACGAACGGGAAGACCATTACGATGGCGAACACCACGATAGCAACCAATGTCCATAAGGCGCTTGATATTCAGTTGGATTTCAGAGCGAAGATCACCTTCAACCTTATAACTTGCTGCAATGATCTCACGGATCTTACCAGCTTGGTCATCGGTCCAATCTTTCACTTTGATATCTCTGTCAATGCCGGCTTCGTCCAAGATTTTAGCCGAGCTACTACGACCTATACCGTAGATGTAGGTCAAGGCGATCTCACCACGCTTGTTTTGAGGGAGGTCTACACCAACAATTCTTATTGCCATATTACTTTTTGTTTATTGCGGAATTTGGTTGTTAACCCTGACGCATTTTGAACTTAGGGTTCTTCTTGTTAATCACAAACAGACGGCCTTTACGACGTACAATCTTGCAATCTGCAGACCGTTTCTTTAATGATGCTCTTGTTTTCATATATTTATTTTATTTGTATCTGAACACAATTCTTCCTTTCGAAAGATCGTACGGACTCATTTCAACCTTTACCTTATCACCTGGCAAGATCTTAATGTAATGCATACGCATTTTACCAGAAATGTGAGCGGTAATTTCGTGTCCGTTCTCCAGTTCTACACGGAACATAGCATTGCTCAATGCTTCAACGATTGTCCCGTCTTGTTCGATAGCAGCTTCTTTAGCCATGTTAACTTTTTTGTCTTTCTATTTTTTCAATTTCCTCAAACGACGACATGATATCTGCCTTGCCATGATGAATTGCAATAGTGTGCTCAAAATGAGCAGCAACCTTGCCATCACGAGTAACAACACCCCATCTGTCGGGTAACATTGCCAATTCATGACTGCCCATACATATCATAGGCTCAATAGCAATGCACAAACCATTCTTTATTTGTTTGCCTGTGCCTTGATTGCCATAGTTTGGAACTTGTGGATCTTCGTGCATTTCATGTCCAATGCCGTGACCAACAAACTCACGAACTACACCATAACCATTCTCTTCACAATGATGCTGAACAGCATAACCTATATCACCTAAACGATGTCCGACTATCGCTTGCTCAATGCCTTTGTAAAGCGACTCTTTTGTCACTCGCAGAAGTTCTTTTACCTCTGGTTTAACATTTCCTACACAGAAAGTATAGCAAGAGTCTCCACAAAAACCATCAATGTGCGTTCCACAATCAACCGATACGATATCGCCATCGTGGAGAGGTTCATCATTTGGAATACCATGCACAACCACATTATTAACAGAAGTGCATATTGAAGCAGGGAATGGACCACCAAAAGGATTAGGAAAACCCTTAAAAGTTGGTTCTGCTCCATGGTCTCTAATAAATTGTTCAGCCAAAGTGTCCAACTGTTTAGTTGTGACACCAGGCTCAACAACTTTTGCTATTTCAGCGAGTGTTGCACTAACCAAAAGGTTAGCCTTTCGCAACAACTCTATCTCGTCATCGGTCTTCAGATAAATCATTCAGACTATTTGTAATTAATAGGCAGCTACCTTCGTTGAACGTGTGCGGACATGTCCTGAATTAAGAAGTCCATCGTAGTGACGCACCAAAAGGTGACTTTCAATTTGCTGTAGCGTGTCCAATACAACACCTACCAAAATCAACAAGGATGTTCCTCCAAAGAACTGAGCAAACTCTTGCTTGATACCAAACAAACTTGCAAAAGCAGGTAAGATAGCAATCAAAGCAATGAAGAGAGAGCCAGGAAGAGTGATGTGACTCATCACATCATCCAAGTAATCAGCAGTAGGTTTGCCAGGTTTTACACCTGGAATGAAACCATTATTACGCTTCATATCTTCAGCCATTTGAACAGGGTTCAAAGTAATAGCTGTATAGAAGTAGGTAAATGCTACAATCAAAATAACAAACACTACATTATATAGGACACTTGTGTGATCCAAGAACTGATTCAATGCCCAACTGCCACCATTCTTAGCAACAGTTTGCGCAAGAGTCAGAGGGATGAACATGATAGCCTGTGCGAAGATGATAGGCATTACGTTAGCTGCAAAAAGCTTAAGTGGAATGTACTGGCGAGCACCTCCAACTGCACGATTACCTTCAATACGTTGTGCATATTGAACAGGAACCTTACGAGTTGCCTTTACAAGCATAATTGCAAGTGCCATTACAAATAGCAAAGCAACAATCTCGAAGAGGAACTTAACCAAACCACCACCTTCAGCACCACTAAAAGCAGTGAGGAACTCTTGAGCAAAGGCGCCTGGCATACGTGCAATAATACCAATCATAATGATAAGTGATACACCATTGCCTACACCTTTATCAGTAATGCGTTCGCCAAGCCACAGGATAAACATACTACCTGCCGCAAGGATAATCGTAGACGATAACATGAACCAGAATCCGTCACCTACCAAGAAAGCACCAGAACCAGCTGTTTGAGCTTTCAAATTGATAAGATAAGTTGGAGCTTGGAAGAGCAGAATTGCTATTGTTAGCCAACGCGTATACTGATTGATCTTTCTACGACCACTCTCACCTTCACGCTGCATTTTTTGAAAGTAAGGCACCGCAATCGCAAGAAGCTGGATGACAATCGATGCTGAAATGTATGGCATGATACCCAATGCAAATACCGAAGCATTTGAGAATGCACCACCCGAAAACATATTCAGCAATGACATCAAACCCTCGCTCGTTTGTGTCTGTAAAGCCTGCAAACGTGCAGGGTCAATACCAGGCAACACGATGAACGAGCCAAAGCGATAGATAGCAACAAAGAGAATTGTGATGAGAAGGCGTGTACGCAAATCCTCTATTCTCCAAATGTTCTTTATGGTCTCGATTATTTTTTTCATCGAAATAGGATTGATTAGATTTTTGTAGCAGTGCCACCAACTGCTGTAATAGCAGCTTCGGCAGACTTGGAGAATGCTTGAGCCTCTACAACCAATTTGGCTTTGAGTTCACCATTACCAAGAATCTTCACCTTTTGGTTAGAAGAGATAAAACCAGCTGCAGAAAGTTCAGCAATGCCAATCTTCTCAAGGTTCTTAGCTTCTGCAAGAGCTTGAAGAGTAGAAAGGTTGATTGCCTTATATTCTACACGATTAATGTTCTTGAAACCAAATTTAGGAAGACGACGCTGCAAAGGCATTTGACCACCTTCGAAACCAATCTTCTTGCTGTAACCAGAACGCTGCTTGGCACCTTTGTGACCACGAGTTGAAGTACCACCCATGCCTGAACCAGGACCACGGCCGATACGCTTGCATGAACGAACAGCACCATTAGCAGGTTTTAATGTATGTAATTTCATAAAGCTTCTTTAATTTATTCTACGACCGTTACTAAATGGTGAACCTTACGAATCATACCACGGATGATAGGAGTATCCTCCTTCTCTACAATGTGATTCAACTTAGTGAGACCTAAAGCATCAAGAGTGCGTTTTTGGTCTTTGGGAGCACCGATACGGCTCTTCGTCTGTTGTATCTTAATCGTTGCCATAATTCTTTATCCTCTGAAAACTTTTTCCAAAGATACACCGCGGTGTTGAGCCACCGTGCGTGCATCACGCATTTCACTCAAAGCTAAGATTGTAGCCTTTACAAGATTGTGAGGATTAGAAGAACCCTTTGACTTAGCAAGGACATTCTTAATACCAACACTTTCGAGAACGGCACGCATAGCGCCACCAGCTACAACTCCAGTACCTTCTGAAGCAGGGAGGATAAGCACCTCAGCACCACCGAAGCGAGCAGATTGCTCGTGGGGTACTGTACCCTTGAGAACAGGAACTTTGAACAAATTCTTCTTAGCTGCCTCTACGCCCTTAGCAATAGCTGCTGTAACTTCACCAGCCTTACCAAGACCATAACCAATGACACCTTTACCATCACCAACAACAACAATCGCTGCGAAAGTGAAAGTACGACCACCCTTGGTTACTTTGACAACACGATTGATAGCAACCAGTCTATCCTTTAATTCTTCTGTATTTACGTTTACTCTGTTTGCCATAATCTTAATTAGAATTTAAGTCCGCCTTTGCGGGCACCATCAGCAACTTCTTTAACACGACCATGGTAGAGGTATCCGTTACGGTCGAAGATAACCTCAGTGATACCAGCAGCAATTGCTTTAGCAGCAACAGCTTCGCCTACCTTAGCAGCTTGTTCTTTCTTGGGCATAGCTTCTAAACCAAGTGAAGAAGCAGAAACGAGAGTTGAAGAAGTCTCATCGTTGATAATTTGTACGTAGATCTGCTTATTGCTACGGAATACCGTCAAGCGAGGACGAGTAGCTGTTCCAGAGATCTTATTACGAACCCGATATTTAATTTTTACGCGTCTTTGTTCTTTTTTCGTAGTCATAATCTTAAAGATTTAAATTACTTAGCACCAGCGGACTTACCAGACTTACGACGGATCTGTTCGCCCACATAGAGAATACCCTTACCCTTGTAAGGTTCAGGTTTGCGGAAAGAACGGATTTTAGCGCATACAAGACCGAGCAACTGCTTGTCAGCAGACTCAAGCTTAATATATGGGTTTTTGTTTCGTTCAGATTTCGTCTCAACCTTAATTTCTGGGGGCAACTGAAGGAAAATGCTGTGAGTATAACCCAAAGCGAATTCTACGAGGTTACCTTGGTTAGATACACGATAACCTACACCAACGAGTTCCATCTCCTTCTTATAACCTTCATGAACACCAACAACCATGTTGTTTACCAATGCACGGTATAGTCCGTGGAAAGCTTGCTTTTGCTTTGGTTCAACAGTGTCATTAGCTTCATCAATAGCGAAAGTGATTTCGTTATTATCGATTGTGACGATGATGGAAGGATCAACAGCCTGGCTGAGCTCACCCTTCGGTCCTTTTACAGACACTACATTATCCTTCAGGGTAACTGTTACACCTGCAGGGATGTTAATCGGCAATTTACCTATTCTAGACATTTTGTTCCTCCTAAATTAATAAACATAGCAAAGAACTTCACCACCAATCTTAAGATCAGCAGCAGCTTTGTTGGTCATTACACCCTTTGAAGTAGAAATGATAGCGATACCAAGTCCGTTAATAACACGAGGCATTTCACGATAGCCAGTATACTTACGCATACCTGGTTTAGAAACGCGTGAAAGAGACTTAATAGCGTTTACCTTAGTTTGAGGGTTATACTTAAGGGCAATTTTGATAGTACCTTGAGCACCATCTTCCTCAAACTTGTAGTTTAGGATGTAACCCTGATCGAAGAGGATTTTAGTGATATCCTTCTTCAAATTTGACGCAGGCACTTCAACAACACGGTGTTTAGCCTGGATAGCATTACGCAAGCGCGTAAGATAATCTGCTATAGGATCAGTCATTTGTTTGAATTGTTTAATTAATCGGGACAACCCCGACAATATTAAATAATAAATTGATTGTGTAAAGTTCTTTTTACCAGCTTGCCTTCTTTACGCCAGGAATCAAACCGCTTGAAGCCATCTCACGGAATTGGATACGTGAGAGACCAAATTGGCGAATATAGCCCTTTGGACGACCTGTAATCTTGCAGCGGTTGTGCAAGCGGATAGGATTGGCGTTGCGAGGGATCTTTTGGAGCTTACGAGCTGCCTCGTAAGCTTCCGCTGGATCATTCGACTTATTGACAATTTCCTTGAGCGCTGCACGCTTAGCGGCGTACTTAGCGACGAGCTTAGCACGCTTAACCTCGCGTGCTTTCATAGACTCTTTTGCCATAGTTTCGAATTAGTTTTTAGCGTTTTTAAAGGGAAGACCGAACTCTTTAAGTAGAGCATAACCTTCTTCATCAGTAGGAGCTGAAGTAACGAAAGTGATGTTCATACCGAGTATGCGATCGATAGTATCGATGTTGATTTCAGGGAAGAT
>DJEH01000097.1:6986-8003 GCA_002431845.1 Prevotellaceae bacterium UBA5903
ATACCCTTGAAGTCGCGGATACGTGGAAGAGCAACGCGAACAAGTTTCTCAAGGAACTCGTACATACGTTCACGGCGTAGAGTTACCATCACACCGATAGGCATCTTCTTACGAAGTTTGAAGTTAGCGACGTCCTTACGAGATACTGTAGCAACAGCCTTTTGACCAGTGATGGCAGTAAGTTCGTTGATAGCTACATCGATGATTTTTTTATCAGCAGTTGCGATACCGAGACCTTGGTTGATAACAATCTTCTTCAGTGCGGGGATTTGCATTGATGAAGAATAATTAAACTGCTTCATCAGAGCTGGGGCAATACGCTCTGCATATTCCTTTTTAAGTTGTGCTGTATTACTCATTACTTAATCTCCTCTCCTGATTTTTTAGCGAAACGTACCAACTTACCTTCATCGTTTTTACGACGACCGATACGAGTGGGCTTACCAGTTTTGGGGTCAACTACGTTCAGATTAGAAATGTGAATAGGAGCCTCCATCTTTACAATGCCACCCTGAGGGTTTTTGGCGCTGGGCTTTTGGCTCTTAGAGACCATGTTGATGCCCTCTACGACAGCACGTTGCTTGTCAACGAGAACCTTAGTGACCTTACCAGTCTTACCTTTGTCCTCACCAGCGTTTACATAAACGGTGTCGCCTTTTTTAATATGTAATTTACTCATTACTTTCTTTGAAATCTTGATTAAAGTACTTCAGGTGCCAAAGACACGACTTTCATGTTAACACCGCGGAGTTCACGAGCCACTGGGCCGAAGATACGACTACCTCTCAACTCACCTGCATTGTTAAGCAATACGCAAGCGTTGTCATCGAAACGGATGTAAGAACCATCTGCACGACGGATTTCTTTTTTAGTACGTACGATCAAAGCCTTAGATACGGCACCTTTCTTAATATCGCTTGATGGGATTACGTTCTTTACAGAAACGACAATCACATCACCGACAGAAGCGTAACGACGCTTTGTACCACCGAGTACGCGGATGCAGAGAGCTTCGCG
>DJEH01000075.1:0-2882 GCA_002431845.1 Prevotellaceae bacterium UBA5903
ATATGAATTTGAACACCTACTTAGAAACTGAATGCTTACACAAACAATGCAGAACAATATATAGAAGAAAAAGCCCATAACTAACCCTTGAACATATAAAATCAATGAACATTGTTTTTTTAGACGGACACACCCTGCAAAATACAGACAATATATTGTCGAAACTCGAAGTATATGGCACCTTCGAGGTGTACGACCGCACAGAGGTATCGCAAATTGTGGAACGAAGCATTGATGCCGACGTGCTGATTGTAAACAAAACGCCTCTAACTAAAAATGTTATTGCCCAGTTGCCCAAACTTAAACTTATTTGTGTTGCAGCTACTGGCTACGATAAGGTAGACACCGAGTATGCACGCCAAAAGGGAATACCCGTGTGCAACTGTGCCAATTATTCCACTCAGTCGGTAGCTCAAATGGGCGTGTCGCTCCTGCTCGAAGCCGCAGACCACGTGGGCTTTTATACCGAGAGAAACCTACGTGGCGAATGGTGCCAAAGCCGCGACTTTTGCTATACATTGCTACCACGCACAGACCTTAGCCACAAAAAAATGGCTATCGTTGGCTTTGGCAATATAGGCCACACCCTTGCAAACATTATGCATGCCTTCGGCACCAAAATCTATGCCGTTACGAGCAAAGACGAGGCATCCCTACCCGCTTATGTTAAGAAAACAAGCATTGAAAAAGCCTTTGCCAACTGCGACATCGTTAGCCTTAACTGCCCACTTACGCCGCAAAACAAAATGTTTGTAAACGATAAACTATTGCGTACAGCCAAAGTTGGATTGGTAGTGCTAAACACCGCAAGAGGTGGACTCATCAACGAACAAGATGTTGCCAACGCTTTAAAATCAGGCAGATTGGGAGCGTATTGTACAGACGTTTTAACACAAGAGCCCCCCCTGGCCGACTGCCCCCTACTGAGTGCGCCAAACGTGTACATCACGCCTCATATTGGTTGGAAAACTCCGCAAACTGTCGAACGCATTGTGAGCATCTTGGCGCAAAACATAGAGAACTTTATCAACAACAAGCCTCTTAACGCAGTAAATCTTTAAGTAGTTATTCAAAATAAATATTTATAATGTTTGTACAAATACTTGACTTCATTGGTACTTTAGCTTTTGCCATTTCTGGCATTAGATTGGCATCGGCCAAGCACTTCGACCTTTTTGGCGCATACGTTGTAGGACTTACCACAGCTATTGGGGGCGGTACCATGCGCGACCTACTATTGAGCCAACCGCCCTTTTGGATGACTAACTCGTTTTACCTTATCTGTACGGCTTTTGCATTGCTATGGGTTATTGCCTTTCGCAAGTTTTTGGTTAAGCAAGACAACACGTGGTTTTTATTTGATACAATAGGCTTGGCATTGTTCAACGTAACAGGCATTGAAAAAACTCTTGCTGCGGGTTTCCCCTTTTGGACAGCTATCATTATGGGCACCATTACGGGTGCAGGCGGTGGCGTTTTTCGTGATGTGTTTATCAACGAAGTTCCACTCATATTCAGAAAAGAAATCTATGCCATGGCATGCGTTATCGGTGGTGTGGCATACTTTGTGTGCTATCAATTACACTTAGGCAACATTGCATCGGGCTTGATATGCGGCTTTATGGTGATTGTGGCACGCATATTGGCTGTGCACTACAAAATTCATCTGCCAACGCTGAAAGATGAGAGCTCTAACAATGAATCCAATGAGTAAAAAAGGCATGATATACATCCACGTGCCGTTTTGTGCCAGTCGGTGCATCTATTGCGACTTTTACTCTACCACTCAACCTGCAAATGTTAGAGCACAATACGTTGAAGCGGCATGCAACGAAATCAAGCTGCGAACACACTATCTGCCCAGCAGTAACATACGGACCATATACTTTGGTGGCGGAACGCCCTCGCAACTTGCTCCCAAAGAGATAGAGATGCTACTTGATAGCGTTTTTAAATACTATCAAGTTGATAACAATGCAGAAATAACGCTTGAGTGCAATCCCGACGACATCAACAAAACTTTTATACAAAACATTAAGCGTTTGGGCATCAACCGAGTGAGCCTTGGGGTGCAGAGTTTCGACAACGACATTCTGCATTTACTCAACAGAAGACACAACGCGCAAGAGGCTATCAATGCCGTTGAAATGCTCTGTCGTAATGGCATCGAAAACATTTCTATTGACCTTATTTATGGCCTACCCCGACAAACATGTCACTCCTTTGCTCATGATGTAGAACAGGCTTTTTCCTTACCTATCAAGCACCTTTCGTCGTACGCACTAAGTGTGGAAAAAGGTACTGCTCTTGACAAAAAAATAGAACGCAACGAGCTTAAAACTGCCAATGAAGAGACTTTTGTAAAAGAATATTCTCTGCTTATGCAGCAAGCCGAGTTGCATGGCTTCAATCATTACGAAATATCCAACTTTGCCTTGCCCGGCTTTGAGTCGAAACATAATTCGGGCTATTGGGATGGTACGCCCTACTTGGGCATTGGCCCTGGTGCACACTCTTTTGACGGGAGTAACCGACAATACAATTTGCCATCACTCGCTGAATACATAGCACAATTGTCCCTTGGCAAGGTGCCACATACCACCGAAGTGCTTGACGAGAACGAACGCTTCGATGAATGGATATTTGTAAGTTTACGCACAAGCAAAGGACTTTCACTATCTCTTACAGAACAAAAATTTGGCAAGCAACTCTTAAGCTATCTCTTAAATAATGCTCGTCGGCACATTGAGGCAGGAAGGATAATTCAAAAAGACGATTACCTATCTATAGCCCGACCTTACATCATGGTGAGCAACGACATTATTAGCGATTTGATGGTGGCTGAATAAAGGCGGTTGCACAACATAAAAAGGACAAATCTA
>DJEH01000075.1:2972-11388 GCA_002431845.1 Prevotellaceae bacterium UBA5903
TAGATTTGTCCTTTTTATGTTGTACTCTTAATGATTTATCTCCTACTTGATTTCGTCAAATTGGAAGGGTATCAAGTCGCTTATGCTCTTCAACACATATATCTCTCGTTCGCCATAAAGCAATGCTCTGATAGGCTCTTTACCTCTGGCTTGAGCCTCAACCAATGCTTGACGACACACGCCACAAGGCGATATGGGAGCATTTAAGAACTTGCCATCTACCCCGCGAGCAGCAATGGCTATGGTGCGTATATGCTCTTGCGGATACTGCGCATTGGCATAAAACATGGCACAACGCTCTGCACATGTTCCAGCACCAAAAGCTGCATTCTCTTGATTGCTACCACGCACAATCTCGCCATTAGAGAGCCTTACAGCTGCCCCCACACTAAAGTTTGAATAAGGCGAATAACTGGTGTATGTGGCCTCTTTTGCCGCTAATACTAACTCCTTATCTTGCGCTGTTAAATCGTCAATTAGGCACGATAGGTAATCAATTTGTATAGTTTTACTTTCCATTTTTACACTTTCTTTATCTGTAATTTATTCTTTTCTGCCACAATAGCATTATGTCTGTTAGTGGTACAAACTTACATAAAATATGTCATGTAAGTTCTATTAATCGCACTTTTTTGTAAACACAACGTTTCAATGCCTCCTTATTTTTGCAAAAAAACGCTTCGAATGTGCATTTTCTCTACTATTAAACATGTTTTGCACATTAATTGTTGTACCTTTGCATCAGAAAAGAACGATAATAAACATAAGATTAAGTTTAATCAGTCTGCCGAAACGCGGTAGACACAAAAGACGCAAAAACATGGACAAAAACAAGATGATCGTAATGCTTCAGTATCGCATTAAACGCTACCAAGCAATGGGCAATGGTGCTATGTGCCAGAACCTTATGAGAGAGTTGAACAAAATTCAAGGACAAAGTTTTGCAGCTAAAGCAAACTAATATGCCTTGCTTTCTTTAGAACTATTAATTATTCAACATAAATTACTGGTTGATTTCTGTAAGAAGAAATCAACCAGTTTTTCTTTGCATTTATCGTAAAAATAAATGGATAAACAAGAGTTTTTACAAAGCAAAAAAATAAAGTTTCCAAACCCTTATTACGGGGTAAGGAAACTTTATTTTTTTCAGTTTTTAATACCTACTTATTAGTTTAATTCTCTATATTGTCCCATGGAGAAGCAATATTCTTTTTCTGTTGCGAATATTGTTCTTCGTCCTCATCTTTCACAACATTGAACTTATCAACGTTGCTTGTTTGTAGTAGCATATCCTCTTCTGCATAAAAGCTATAGCTTTGAATGTGAGGAGCTATGTATGCCTTTTTCATTATTGATAGTATATAAATGTTTTTACTTGATTATTTTTTTCTTTCCGTTGATAATATACACACCTGCGGGTAGTTTATCTGTGCTTTTTGTATTTACTTTCAAGCCACTTATGGTGTAAATATCCAATGGTTTAGCACTGCTAACAACGGCATCGTTGATACCCGTAGAAAAGTCCATAGGCAATGAAAAGCCTTGTACCATTTCTGCCATATCGGTGGTTAGGTCTAAGTAAGCCTTATGAGCTTTGTTCTTAAAAGCACCACCATTTTGTGTGCCAAAGAAGAAACCAAACTTGCGTTCACCCTCAATTGTACCATAAGTAAGTTGATAGTATACGTGGTTGGTTTCGGCTTGTATCATTTGGTCAGTAAGCGTACCCTTAAGGTAGTTAGTTGCAGGGGCAGAAGGTTCGTCGCTACCTTCGGCGGGAGCAAACATATAGTAGGTGCCCAACTCGCCATGCACAAGCAGTGCAACCGATGCAGGCACCGTGCTACCTGATGGATAGATGGCATTGCAATGCAACTTGCTGCTTTCAACACCATCGATGACGCAACCTGTGAGTCCCTCGGGCATAACGAATGCTTGGTCAGTAAAGTAAGTTCCCCATTGTGCAGACGACTTTATAGCAGTGCTACCTACATAACCAGGACCTCCAAAAACTGCATCAAGGCCATCGGCTGCAACCATTGTTGCAGAGAATGGATAAAGCACTTTTCCACCCTCTTCGGCCTCTTGAAGGGTAAAGAGATTGGTCTTTGCATTGTAGGTATAATATGCTTTTGAGGTGTTTACTGATTGAGCAGAAACATTGCCAAAAAAGCCTTCAGCCTCAGCTTGCGTAGCATTTGAATTGGCAAACTGCAAGGTTATTTGCTTGCCACTCCACGCATTAGGCACAGCCATAAGATACGAACCAGCCACAGGCGAACCGCTTAGTTGCTGAAACGAAGCACCATTCCAAGCATAAAGCTTTAGGCTACTAATGGGTGTTTCGTTAACTGATAATCCCTCAACCGTAAGGCGTGTGGGAGCTGTTGGAAAAGCTATTGGCATGTAACCACCAGCCTCATCTGCCAATGTGGTGAGCCATACTTGTTTGGCAGCATTGAGCGTGGGAGCAGTGGCAGTGCTTGCAGTGGTTGCGCCAAAGTCTACGGCATCGCCATCAGCAACTTGCGCTGCATCGCTCTCCGACATCGTGGCATTGGCTGCAATAGCATGCACTATAGGGGCACCCCATGCTTGTCGGTAGGCAGCAGCAACAGCCGACGAAGGCACTTGCACAAAGTAAGTTGCATCGTCAAAATCGTCCGACACAGCAGAGGCTGGAGTGGCATTTGTGCATACAATACGATCAAGCTCTGGAGCTGAGGTAATGGCGCACTCTTTGATGTAAGAAACCTGCGAGGGTAGTGAGAAACTATGTGTTTTTTTCCCTTCTGGATAAGCCACAAGAGTTTTTCCGTTTTGCGAGTACACCACATCATCATTGGTCTTAAAAGCCACATTACCATCGGCAACCTTTACGTTTGTGAGCGCAGTGCAACCGCGAAAGGGAGAAGGGTCGGATGATGGATTAACAAGTGTCAGACTTTTGATGTTTACGCCTGCAGGCAAAGCATTACTAAAGTTAGTAATATCGTTGAGTTCGTAGTTATCAAAAGAGTGGCTCTCTGTTTTAGCACCATTAGTAATGGCAACAGAGAGTGTTCCGTTGGCGGTATGATTGAGCGCTACATCAAAGTTTTTTGCATTTTGAGTTATGGTATAGGTTGTTTCGCTATCGTCTCTTTTCAGAATAACATTACCATTTTTGGCAAGGTAGAACTGAAAGCCTTGATAATAACTTGCCGCCAATGGCGAAGCACCCGTAGCAAGTAGCGAAGAGCCCCATTGGTTGTATGTAGCTCCACTATTCTCAACTTTAAAGCGAATGCCCCAATCTGATTTTGCCTCTAAAGTTTGGTTCAGAGCAATCGCATTGTTCTCTTTTTGTTCGCCATTGATGTCGCCTAGTTTGTTGCGATAAGGCGTGGCTTTAGGCGAAATAATGGTGATTGACGATAGATTTACGCCCGAAGGAATTGACGTACAAAGCTGACTGATATCGTTGAGAGAATGGTTCTCTAATTTGTACGTTTCAGTGTCTGTGCCGTTGTTTACATAAAAGGTTATGTCATTGTCGGCAGTGTGTACAAGGTCAATATGATAGGTTGAATGACCCTTTGTGCAACCAAAGGTTTTCTTTTCCCAATCGCTACCAGTTTTGATAATCAAGGAGCCATCGGCGCTTTGGTAAAACTGAAATCCCTTGCTATAATTCTCTGCTAAGGCATTATCGCCCGTTGATAGCAACCCCGATCCCCATTGGTTGAGTGTGGAGCCATCGGTGGCTACATCAATATGGATGCTCCATGTTGCACCATCTTTTAGTGTTTCGTTGAGCTTTACAACGTCGTTTTGAACGCCCGAACCATTGTACTTGTAAGCACTCACATTTTCGGCAGAACCAAGCATATAAACAGAAGTAGGAATGCTAACAGAAGTTAGTTTCTCTTGTTGTGCCAATGCGCTGGCTTTTATGCCGATAATGCTACAGTTGCTCACCTTTGCAGGAATTGTGAGCGCACCTTCGCCTTGAGTTGCCTTGGTAAGAATGATGTTGTCATTGCTCTTTTCGTACTGAAACTTCCAATTATTGAAGGTTAATTCTTCTGGAACATCCGTTGTAAAATAAGCCGTGTAAGTGCCACTTTCTGAAGCCTTAAACCGAATAGTATTACCATCTGCCCAACTTGCAGGAACCTTACGTCCGTATTGGTCTGCCCAATAGTCAAGTTTATAATTTGCTGATGGATAGCAGCGCAAAACAACGTCTTCGCCTACCTTGTAAGTAAACGTTTCAGTCTGTCCGTTAGCATCAACAGTACCTTTACTTTCGTCGCTACTTTTAACGGTTACGGTACATGCGGTTTCGGCATAAGTAATGACATTTACAGGGATGTCGTACACCATGCGTGTGGTTTTGTTTTTGGCAGGCATGGCACCATTGCTATCATAGCCACCTTCCCATGCACCATCAAAGCGTAAGCGGATGTGGGTTATGCCCTCAGGAACATCATAAGGGAGCAGTACCTTTAGGGTGTAGTCGTTAAGCTGGCCATTGTCGGCAGAACTCTTTTTACCCACTGTTGCAACAAGCTCGTCGTCTGCATTAAACTCGCCATCATTGTTCCAATCAGCGTATGCCGAAAGATTGCAATAGTTCAGTCCGCCTGCACTCTTCCAATGCAGAATAATTTGGCTACCTTTGGCTGCTTTCACAACCGTAGCCGTTTGGAACAATTGTTCAGGACAGGCTGTAGCAGAATAAATAGTCTGTTCGTCGCCCCCATTTTGTGAGATAGTAAGTGAATTTAAGTACTGACCATAGTTCTTTACGGTGCTCAATTCGCTCTTGTCTTCTGTAGGACTTCCCCACTTGTTTACTATGAAGTTTGCAGTGAAATCAGCCGCATCTTTGCCATAGTAAGTATAGGGGTTATCGGTACTTACCACACTACCTTTAGCATCAGTCCATTTTGTAAAGTCGTAGCCTGCAACAGGGGTTGCTTTAACTGTTACCTCGTTGGTATTGGTTACGCTAAGTTCGCTGCTACCTTCGATAGAAACGCTACCTTCAGCCTCATTAGCCGTTTTTACGCTTACGGTACGTGGAGTGGTGATTTCGTCTTTTAATACAACAGAGAACTTAAGTGTAGAACCATCACTAAGTGTGAGCAAAGCTTTTACCTTAGAGCAAGTTGCATCTGTAGGAACATTTACAGTAAGCCCGTTGCTTGTTTCGTCGTCCGAAATTGCGCCGTCGTTATTAAAGTCTATACCCAAAGTGGCAGTAACACCTTCGGGCAACTCAATGGGCAGTGTAAAACTACTACCGCGCAATGCGCTTTCGGTTTTAGTTTTGCTTAAATCGTTGTCCATGTAGCGGTACATGTAGTAGGGAGTGCCATCTGATTGTGTCATAGCAATGAAGTATTTGCTAAACAAACGGCTCGCTACATCGGCTGTGTTGCCTACGGGAGTATCGCTATAGCTAAGATTTTTGTTGTGTGCCCAATTATAGTCGTTGGTAAACCAATCGGGAAGAGCAGTTCCGTTGTCACGATTGTTGAAGAAAGCCTTCCAACGCTCGTAGTAGAAGTCTTTGAGCATACCGCCCCACTCACGATATGAATAGTCGCGCAGACCTGCAGACTCAGAGTTGTCGCGATCGCCCCATGTGGTGATGAGAGTGCGTGCATTGTTGAGTTCGAGCCATTGTTTGTCGCTCTCGGTAGTTCCACTTTCCTCGTCAGCTATGCCACGAGCCAAGTTTGTCCAGCGGCCAAGCATGAAACTTTGGTTGGTATTGAGCAGTTCGTCGAGGTCAAGAATAAGTTGTAAGTAAGCATCACGGCGCTTTGCATAAGCCGCATCATCGTGGCTATTAGCTGCATCGTTTATGCCTTTTAGCAAGTAGTAGCCATAATCGGTAAATGCTTGACGAGTAAAGTCTGTAAGGTCGTAACTAAAGTTTTGCCCGCTAAGTGAAGATTTAGCTTGTAACATCTTGTATGCTGCATCTACCACATCTTGAGGGTTGTAGAATATATCTGTACCGCCCCAACTTGACACTGCTCCAACACTGAGCGAAGGACGAGCACAAAGCACAGCCTCATGAGGTCCTTGCAAACCTGTTGGACAATTAAGTGCCGAATTGCGTATCTTCTCCCATGCCTCTTGCGCCTCAGCATTTTCGGCTCCATAGCGTGCTTGCGTATAGTCTGCCATCCACTTTTTAGCGTCGGGTTTAGATGCATACCAAGGCAATTCAAATAGTGCATCATAGAGCACAGGCACTTGTTCGATAGCCTCAGGAGTAGCACCTACACCATTGATGCCGCTATATTGGCTTTTGTAGTTATAAAATTCGCAAAGTGTTGTGTCTAAACGGCCAAACAAGCCCGTACGACCACCAAAGTTCGGAAGGTTGCAATAAATTGATTCGTGGCCCTTATAGCTACCAAAGTTGGGCACGGCCTCGCTAAAGAGGTCGAGAACGATGAGTTTACCCTTTTCTACCTCATTAAGAATTTTGTATTGATCGCCGCTCCATTGCCAGAACTGAACAACCCATTTAGCGTTTTCATTAACATTGCTGTACAAAGCTTTGGCAAGATTTCGATATGCAGATGGCACGTCTATGCCAGAGGTATTAGCACCTTCATGAAAGGGGTCGATGCTGTAATACTCTGACGTTCCCATCAACTCTTCTAATCGATTGTAGTAATTCTTTGATACCTCAGCAAATTTAGCATTGTTGGGGTTAAGAATGTAGGGACGAGTAAATCCACACCATACACCTTGATTGTTTGCATCAATGCCCGTTTCACTTGTAAAGTCGCTTGGCACCATGCCTGCATAGCCTGGCAGAACGGGTTTCATGCCCAATTCGCGTTCGCGAGCAAGGATTTTCTTGGCAAGTCCCTCTTGTCTTTTATACCACCAATCGGGATTAGGACCACCCCAACCTTGTAGGTTGTTCATGCCAAACCAAGCTTGGAAACAAGGGCCTGCAATAAAATTATTTGCCTCGGTTGAAGAGTAGTTGTAGTCCTTGGTAAGTAGATTTTTCCACACTACGTCCAAACCAACAATCTGCAACGGCATGTTGATACCATGCAATGCCATCCAGTCGATTTCCTTTTGCCAACGTTCCCATGTCCATACCGACATAGAGTAAGAGAAGGTGCAATAATTGAGGTAGTAACGATAATCTACCGAGCAATTATGCTTTTCGTCTTGAGTTGGAACAGGCAGACTGATGCTTGTTAAGTCTATTGTCAAATTGTTCCACGCAATGTTTACATGGGCATAGTGGTTAAGATACCAGTTGATACCCGTAGTAACAGCTAATGTGCTGTTGCCTTTGATGCATGGTTTGCCATCTTGCGATGTGATGACAAACACATCCTTTCCGTTGGTAGATAACGACTCATCAACAATCGTTACAAAACGACTGGATGTGCCACTACCACCAATGCGATTGAGCAATGCCGATACCACTTCGGGGTTCTTTGTTTCAGCGGCAAATGTTTGCCCCACTCCACAAACAAACAGAAGCAGCAATAGGCAAATGCTACAAACATGATTAGAGATTTGTTTCATGATAATTGTTTATAAATGTAATTTGATAGTGTATTGTTTTTTAAAAAGTTCTGCGGTAGGATAATCAAGGCTTAGTAGTTTTTTCGAGTAGCTTTGATGATAAAAAATCGGCTGCATGCACAATGCTTACAAGCGGGCTTTTATCAAGTGCACTATAAAAAGAATAGCGCTGCGAAGTGCCATTTTCGCCAATATCGTACATGCCCATGTGCCAACGTATGGCCAGCATTTCCTCGGGCTTAAGACGCATATACCAACTGAGCATAAGGCACGACTTCTCGCCATGTCCAAGCGGAAAATCGTCGTTAAGTTCATAGCCCATGTAGCTTTGCCAATGGTTGTTAGCATCCTTTCTCCATTTTTCAACCTTATGATAAAGTTTTATTTTACACAGGTCGTGAAAGAGGGTTGCAATGGCTATACTCTCTCTTGAAATTTCTTCGGTAAAGGGCGATATGCCGTTCTGAATGTTGGGCTTAGCAATATCGTCGTATAGTTTGCATGCCGTTTCAAACACATTAATTGAGTGCCGGCACAAGCCACCATCCTCGTTGAGATGAAAGTTTGATGAGCTTGGAGCTACATAAAAATCGGTCTTTTCGAGATATGCTAAAACTTTTTCTACACCATTGCGCTTAATGTTTTCGCGGCAAAGGCGGATATATAATTGTTTGTTCTCTTCTACTTCTTGTTGGGTCATGATAATGCGTGTTTCCTGTTAGAAATGTCATTCTTGTTTATCAAGGTTAGCCCTAAGAAAAAAGAAAAGATATAACGTTCAATTTATGCTTAAATACGTCTACTGAACGTTATATCAAACCATTTTCTTCGTAAGTAGGTGTTCAAAATTAAT
>DJEH01000075.1:11546-26370 GCA_002431845.1 Prevotellaceae bacterium UBA5903
CATATCAATTAATGTAGGACATAATTATATAAATTAATTTTGAATACCTACTTAATATATTATGGCTCTGCCACAAGCGAAAGTCCCATTTGCTTGGCTCTTTCAATAACAAACTGAAGAGCTGGTTGGCGCTCGTTGGGAATTTTACCATCAAGTATCGCGTCTTTTAGTGCACTCTTTAGTGCACCCACTTCGCGACAAGGAGTGAGGTTAAACATGTGCATAATTTCGTCGCCATCAACGGGTGGTTGAAAGTTGCGTATGCGGTCTTTCTCTTCAATATCAACGAGCTTTTGGCGTACAATCTTAAAGTTGTGTAGAAAGTTCTGCTTGCGTTGTTCGTTCTTGCTTGTCACGTCGGCTTCGCAAAGAAGCATAAGGTCGTCAATATCGTCGCCAGCCTCAAATAACAAACGGCGTACGGCGCTATCCGTAACAATATCGTCGGCTATAGCAATGGGACGCATATGTAGTCCTACAAGTTTAGCCACATACTTCATACGCTCATCAAGGGGCAATTTCATCCGTCGGAAGAGCGGTTTAATCATCTTCTCACCCAGATAGTTGTGGTTGTGAAAGGTCCATCCGATGTTAGGCTCCCAACGTTTGCTGCGCGGTTTGCCTATGTCATGAAGCAAAGCAGCCCAACGTAAATAGAGTTTATCACTATTTTTTGCCACGGTATCAAGCACCTCAAGCGTGTGGTAAAAGTTGTTCTTGTGCGACTTGCCATTACGTGTTTCCACATTGTCGAGCGCTGCCACCTCGGGCAATATAAGTTCGAGCAATCCGCAACGTTGCAAATGAACAAAGCCTATAGAGGGTACGGCAGACATCATAATCTTATTGAGTTCGGCAATGATGCGTTCGCCGCTTATTATTTTAATGCGTTCGCGGTTGCGACTCAAAGCATCAAAGGTTTCGTCCTCAATGCTAAAATTTAATTGTGTGGCAAAACGCACACAACGCATCATGCGCAGAGGGTCGTCGCTAAAGGTTATGTCGGGGTCAAGCGGAGTGGCAATGATACCATCTTCAAGGTCGAGCAAACCATCAAAAGGGTCTACAAGCTCGCCCAAGCGGTTGGCATTTAAGCACACTGCCATGGCATTAATCGTAAAGTCACGTCGGTTTTGATCGTCTTCGAGTGTGCCATCCTCTACAATGGGTTTACGCGAATCGTGCGTATAGCTCTCTTTGCGAGCACCAACAAATTCAACCTCGTGGTTGTGCCATTTAACTTGTGCTGTACCGAAGTTACGAAACACTGAGAGGTGTGCTCCACGTCCGAGTCGCTTTGTAAAAGCTTCGGCTATTTTAATGCCACTACCCACTACTACAACATCAATATCATTGGTGGGACGCTCTAAGAATAGGTCGCGCACATATCCCCCCACAAGGTAACATTCAAGCGATAGTTCATCAGCAACCTCTGTTAGTTTATGAAAGAGGTTTGTATCAATTTTATGCTTAATTTCTTCTTTAGTGAGAATTTTCATTCTTATTTTTTAGTAAATAATGCATAAAGGTGTGGCTTTTGCATGGGTCACACCTTTATGAGCGTATAATATGCGCAAAGCATTTTCACTATTAACGCATTTTATATGCAAAATTACAAATGTTTTTCCATATAGTCTGTTTTTTTTGAATAAAGTGGAAACAATGTCAAGCATTAAGGGATTAACAGATATAGTAAAGCCCATTAGCTAATTAAAGATGTGCTTAATCTTGCCAATGGTTTATTAAAAATAGTTTTACCATTTCTCATTTTACCATTTGATATATAAGTAGGTATTCAAAATTAATTTAATCATTCCCTCATGTTTGGTCATTATATGCAATTATTTAAAATCCTCTCTGCTTGCGTCGTTCGTTGTACATTTGTTCCTTTATTCCCCCGTTGTCCTTGAAATATTTTTTCTACCATTCTATCAGTCCTTTTATCATTACATCAGTTTGAAGTATTAGCGTAATGGCTATATTGCATATTGTTTCGGCCGACCGCTCTGCTATTTTCTGTGTGTAATCTTCTGGAGCATTGTGTGTGCGGCAGTAACGGCGTGTTTGCTCCGCCTTAGGCGAATTAATGGACCACAATTCCAAGCCATGCACACGCAGATAATCCTTATAATCCTCTAATAGTTCGTGCAAGCTGGCACGATTTACATTGGTGAGTTTTATTTCCATCTCGGTAGATGTGATGCCGTCGATATTTCCCTCTACAATATTCTGCTTACCCGATCGCGCTGCCTGTATCATTTGGTCTATGGTGCGGTCACCACGTTCTAAATACTTGTGAGTAAAGTAGTAGGTAATGTCGTAGATAATGACAGCCTTCTTATAGCAAACAAGCGTGGTATAGTCCTTGCCTTGGCGGAGGAATTGTTTGTCAACGGGGTGCTTTTCCATAAAAGAGTATTTTAGGGGGTATGTTGTTATGCTTATTGAATTCATTATGCATATTATGCATATTGGGCATAATAGACCTAATAGGCATAAAAGGTATATTATGCCTACTAATGGCTAATAAACCCTTCAAGCTTAATGCGATATCATGCTTTGCAACACAAATATACGATAATAAGTAATACACAACAGCACGCTTCGTCAATTTATTCATAGTTTTTTATTATGTGCTTGCCATTTTGTAAATGTTTATCAACATTTTAAGGTTTATGAGCATTCAAAAAGGCAACCCTACAAAGAACACCTTAGAATAACGCATAAAAAACATCCTCATGAGGAAGAATTTTCATGAGGATGTTTTTTTGCAAATACTTATTTGTTGAGCATGATTATTTATTTTGTCCAGCCTTATAGCTCTTGTTAAGTCCTTCAATAACATCGTTAGTGATGTCGATAGAAGGGTCAGAGTATAGCACGTTGTCGCCGCTTTTGCTGATGATAACTTTAAATCGTCCATCGCTATTGTATTCTTTAAGAAAAGCTGCAATGTCTTTGCGAAGTTTCGACTGGTAGTTCTCAGTAGCCTTGCTCATTTCGCTCTCAATACGCTCTTGAAAGCTCTGCAAAGCCTGTTGTTGCTTTTGCAATTGAGCCTGTGCAGTTTGTGCCTCTTGCTGCGAAGTGAATGCGCCCGACTGCATTTTCTTTTGGAAACTAGCCAATGCATTTTGCAAGGCTTGACCTTTGGCATTGAGCTGCTGACGATACGAATTTTGCTTGGCCTCGAGAGCTTTTAGCCCATCTTTGCAATATTGCGATTGAGCTGCCAAGGTGTCGATGTCTACCACGGCTACTGTTCCGCTTACGCCATTTGATGCAGCAGCGGCTTTGGGTAAGCCATTTGATTTTACTTGTTGTGAAGGCTCTTTCTTGTTACACGAGATTGTGGTGGTTGCTGCAATGCCTGTGGCTAACACGAGCATGGCAAGAGATGAAAAATGCTTCATTATCAAATTCTTTCTTTTATTTGTTTCTTATTACTTATTCTGGCTTCCGCATCTTGCGTTTGCACACAGTGGATGCCACGTTGCCGCATGGCTTTGCTTTGGTCTACGTGCGTTTTAACAAAACCGCGACCAAAGAATAGTCTGACTGAAAGCAAGGCTATACAAATAGCCACAATAAATAGGCTTAGGATAAATATCTTCATATACTTTTTTTTTGTACTTTTGCCAAAGTTCGCTGTAAACATTGTTTACGTAGCTCTCAAAATTCTGCCATACGCAGCTACTCTTGCAGAGCCACTAAGCGAACGTAAATAAGGCTACGTGCCTTAAAACGCAGCAAAGTTACACAATTAATTATTATATTACGTTATGAGTAACAGCAATCTTTTACAGCCAAGCATCGTGTTTGATTGCTTTGCAGAAGTAAATAAAGTGCCACGTCCTTCAAAAAGAGAGGACAAGATGATAGCCTTTTTAAAGGCTTTTGGTGAGAACTTAGGTCTGCCTACAAAGGTAGATGAAACTGGCAACGTATGCATCAGCAAACCAGCTACTCCGGGCCACGAAAATCGTAAGAAAGTAATTCTTCAGAGCCATATGGACATGGTTTGCGAAAAGAACAAAGATGTTGATTTTGACTTTGATAAAGACGCTATACAAACCTACATTGATGGCGAATGGATGCGAGCTAAGGGCACAACCTTAGGCGCAGACGATGGTATTGGTGTGGCAATGGAAATGGCTATACTAAAGTCTAACGATATTGAACATGGTCCTATTGAGTGTGTGTTTACTCGTGACGAAGAGACTGGACTAACGGGTG
This sequence comes from Prevotellaceae bacterium UBA5903, assembly GCA_002431845.1. Lineage (GTDB taxonomy): Bacteria > Bacteroidota > Bacteroidia > Bacteroidales > Bacteroidaceae > Alloprevotella. The sequence goes on from DJEH01000075.1 coordinate 15,783, forward strand.
CTGTGGGCATGAAGTCGGACTTTATGGATGGCGACTACCTTATAAATCTTGACTCTGAAGACGAGGGACAAATTTTTGTAAGTTGTGCTGGCGGCGTGCGCACTACAGCCACTTATGCATTTCCTACAGAGGCTATTCCGGCTGACTACTATACCTTTAGCATTAGCATAAAGGGCTTGATGGGTGGTCACTCAGGCGATGATATTAATAAAAAACGCGCTAACGCCAACAAACTACTTGTGCGCTTCTTAGTTAAAGAAATGCAAAAGTTCGACCTTCGTTTGGTGGATATTCAGAGTGGCGGTTTGCACAACGCTATTCCACGCGAAGGCCACGCTATTTGTGCCATTCCAATGGACAAGAAGGATGCTCTACGCGCAGACTTAAACATTTACGAGGCTGAGGTGGCAGAAGAATATGAGGTTACAGAAAAGACAATAGCCTTTAAACTTGAAAGCCACGAGGGGGCTCAAGTGGCTATGGAACCTGTTGCTATGCGCAAGATGCTATTGTCATTACATGCTGTCCACAATGGTGTATTTGCCATGAGCCAAGACATTGATTGGCTTGTAGAAACCTCTTCAAACCTTGCAAGCATTCATCTTGAAGGTGACCACGTGACTGTTACAACAAGCCAACGAAGCAGCGTAAGCAGTGCTTGCGAAAATGTGGCAAGCGTAGTACGTGCGGCATTTGAACTGGGTGGAGCCAAAGTAGTGACCAACGAGGGTTATCCTGGTTGGAAACTTAACCCCAATAGTGAAATCGTTAAGATAGCTAAAGAGAGTTATGAACACTTATTTGGCAAGGAGCCACGAATTTTGGCCATCCACGCAGGACTTGAGTGTGGACTTTTCTCAGAGAAATATCCTAAACTTGATATGGTAAGCTTTGGACCAACCTTACGCGGTGTTCACTCGCCCGACGAACGCTTACTCATCCCCACAGTAAAGATGGTTTGGGATCATTTACTTGACATCTTAAAGCGCGTTTAATTAAACGAAATAGACGTCAAAATACTTAAACATTCGCTTGAATAAAGAGCGTTTACCAAGATGGATTAAGCAGTGAAAGAGGAAATGCTTACATCGCAATGTGACGTAGCCTCCTTCGCTCCTTAATCCATTTACTATCATCTAACATTATCTCCATGCGCAACCTTCCATACTTGTTAGTATTGTTGCTAATATTGACATCTTGTTTGGGCGACGAGGAATATACATCTTCGCCTAATGACAAATTGTCCTTTAGTAAGGATTCTATACGTTTTGACACGATTATCAGCGGATTTCCAACAAAGACTTATAGCTTTAGTGTATATAATCATTCAACTAAAGCCATACGTATACCGCAAATCAGTTTGAAGAATGGCAAGGACTCACCATTCCATGTTAATGCTGACGGCACGGCTTTGTCTGATGGCATTGCAACAGACTTTGAAATAGCTGGGAAGGATAGCATGATTGTTTATCTCATGGCCAATGTACCCGATAAGGATAGCGACACTCCTACTAATTATGCCGACGAACTACAGTTTACTACCGAAAGCGGCCTATTGCAGTCGGTTATATTGTCGGCCTCTGGACAGGATGTAATTACGCTTAAAAACCACCACATAAGCGAAAACACAACGCTGGGAGCAAAGCGCCCCTACAGAGTGATGGACAGTTTAGTGGTAGACAAAGGGGCTACATTGACTTTAGCTGCAGGCACACAATTTTTATTCCACTTTGGAGCAAAACTACGGGTGTACGGAACGCTTCGTATTGAAGGAACAATTGATGCACCCGTAGTGTTGCGTGGCGACCGCTTAGACTATATGTTTGTCAATCAGCCTTACGACCGCACGCCAGGCTTATGGAAAGGTATAGATATAATGTCACAGTCGCATGATAACTACATTAATTATGCCGACATACATAGCGGAGAATATGGGGTAAAAGTAGACTCTGTGGGGGATGTTACCCAACGAATATTGACAATAGAGAATAGTAAAATTCACACGGTAAGCAACCATGCAGTAGACGTAAGGATGGCCAATGTGTTTATAGGCAATAGCTTGCTTGCCAATGCTGGAGGCGACTGCTTGCACGTGCGCGGGGGCGACGTGGTCTTGCTGCAATGCACGTTGGCACGCTTTTATGTGTTTACGGGCGGATATGGTCATGCCATTGACTTTGCCAACTTTGATGGTAATGCACGCTTGCCTTTACATCGTTTGCAGTTAGACAATTGCATCGTAACGGGATATCAAGACGACGAAATGATGGGTGGTAGTAATGAAGACTTTAAGGACGATGAATTTAACTATTTGTTTAACTACTGCTTAATGAATACGCCTGAACCCAAGAAGCCCGACGACCACTTTCAAAACTGCTTGTGGGATGTTGCTGAAAATGGCGATAATAAGGATGAAGCTATTATTAAGGAAAAGAACTTTGCCAAGGAGTTTAATCTTGACTACATAGACTTTAGTTTTGAACTTTCGCCTCATTCAAAAGCTGTTGGCACGGCTAATGCAGAGCTAAGTGAGGCATATCCTAACGATATTGCAGGGCACGAGCGAGGCAATAAGCCTGACATGGGATGCTATCAGCACCAAAATGAAGACAAAAAGGAATGACTCGTGACGCACGCAACATGAATGATTTTAGATAATAACGAACTATGGCAGATACAAACACAGGAACGAAAGCGAACTCTCGTCCTACCACATATACCAAACGCAAGAAAACACCCGATACAGACGACTACGGCCACTTACAACCACAGGCTGTAGAGTTGGAGCAGGCCGTGTTAGGCGCTTTGATGATTGAAAAAGATGCTTACTATCAAGTGAGCGAAATACTACGTCCAGAAAGTTTCTACGACCATCGCCACCAATTGATATACGAGTCTATCCGACGCTTAAATCTTGAGGAAAAACCCGTAGACATACTTACGGTGACAGAGGATTTGAGAGCTAACAACCATCTTGAAGAGGTGGGTGGACCATACTATATCACGCAATTGAGCGGTATGGTGGCATCTTCTGCTCACATTGAATATCACGCTCGTATCATTGCGCAAAAGGCTACAGCACGCGACTTAATTACCTATACAAGCAACATACAAACAAAGGCTTTTAATGCAACAACCGACGTGGACGAGTTGATGCAAGAAGCCGAAGGTAAGCTATTTGAGCTCTCGCAAACCAATCTGAAAAAAGACTATACACAGATTGACCCTGTTATTAAAGATGCTTACGATATGCTGCAAAAGGCTGCTGCACGTACTGATGGTATGAGCGGTATTGCCTCTGGATTTCATGCGCTTGACAAAATAACTGCTGGTTGGCAAAACTCCGACCTTGTAATTCTTGCAGCACGCCCTGCTATGGGTAAAACGGCATTTGCTTTGAGCATGGCCAAAAACATCGCTGTAGACCAAAAGATACCAGTGGCAATGTTCTCTCTCGAAATGTCGAACGTGCAGTTGGTGAACCGTTTGATAGTGAACGTGTGCGAAATTAAAGGTGAAACACTTAAGAGCGGACAACTTAAACCTTACGAGTGGCAACAGCTCGACTCGCGAATTAAGCAGTTGGTGGGTGCACCTCTATATGTGGATGATACACCTTCGCTCTCTGTGTTCGAACTGAGAACTAAAGCACGTCGCTTGGTTAGGGAACATGGCGTAAAGGTGTTGATGATTGACTATTTGCAGCTGATGAATGCTTCGGGAATGAGTTTTGGTAGTCGTCAAGAAGAGGTTTCTACCATTTCGCGCTCACTAAAGGGGTTGGCCAAGGAACTTAATATACCAATATTAGCATTGTCACAGTTGAACCGTGGTGTTGAAAATCGTGAAGGTTCAGATAAGCGGCCGCAACTGTCTGACTTGCGTGAGTCGGGTGCCATTGAGCAAGATGCCGATATGGTGCTCTTTATACACCGACCTGAGTATTATAAGATTTATCAAGACGAAGCTGGACGTGACCTTAGAGGTAAAGCCGAAATAATCATTGCTAAGCATCGTAATGGTGCGGTGGGAAATGTATTGCTTACGTTTAGGGGCGAGTATGCTCGTTTTCAAAATCCTGAAGACGACAGCGTGTCTACCATGTCATCCTCGGCAACAGAGAATGAAAATGTAATTGGCGGTTCAATGTCGCCTACAGACTTTCCGCCTTTGCCCGATGGAGGAGACGGATTTCCACCCCTACCCTCATCACCATTTCCGCCTGCATCAACAGATAATCCTCCATTCTAACATGGCATAACAAAAATAAGCGCAACTCACATGCATAAACCCAAACGTATTGTTAAAAAGTAAGCGATGACAAACAATAGTGATATAAACACACAAGTGCAACTGGCACGCGAAATCATAGAAACTACAAATGCCAACTTGTTTCTGACAGGAAAGGCTGGAACTGGTAAAACCACGTTTCTGCGTAACCTACGTAAGGATTCGCCTAAGCGTATGGTGGTGTTGGCACCAACTGGCATCGCGGCCATCAATGCACAAGGCGTAACTATACACTCTTTCTTTCAAATAGCTCCAGGACCTTTTATTCCGAATGCTTCTATTGAAAAGAAACAAAACTTTGCAATGCGTGCCGCCAAGATTGACTTGATATGCAGTCTTGACCTTTTGGTTATAGACGAAGTGAGTATGGTACGCGCCGACTTGCTTGACGAAATTGATTCTATACTAAGACGCATACGCCGTAGCACGCTGCCTTTTGGAGGTGTTCAGCTGCTTTTGATTGGCGATATGCAACAGTTGTCGCCTGTAGTTGCAGACAATGAATGGGACATGCTACGCCCTTATTACGCCACGCCTTATTTCTTTAGCAGCAATGCTTTGCAGCAATCTAATTATCTAACTGTAGAACTTGAAAAGGTTTATAGGCAAACAGATAGTTGCTTTTTGTCTCTGCTTAATAGCATACGTGTGGGCGATAAATCACAACAAGTGCTTGACGAATTAAACAAAAGATACATAGCTAATTTTTCGTTTGAAAACAACCAAGGCTATATACAATTATGTACACACAATTGGCAAGCTCAAAAGATTAACCAAACAGCACTCAATGCTATTGATGAAGAGGCATATACCTACGAAGCAAATATCAAGGGTAAATTTCCAGATTATTCTTACCCAACAGACAGCAGTCTACAACTCAAGAAGGGTGCACAAGTGATGTTTGTTAAAAACGATGCAGAGAAAAGATATTTCAACGGAATGATAGGCACTATCGTAGAAATCGGAAAGGAAAGCTTTGTTGTGCAACCCAAAGACACCTATTACCAAAGCATTGAGGTAAAACCAGAAGTATGGCAGAACACACGCTACGGTATTGACCCCGAAACAAAGGACATAAAGGAGTATGTAGATGGCACGTTTGTTCAGTTTCCCATAAAATTAGCTTGGGCTATCACTATACATAAAAGTCAAGGACTCACATTTAATCATGTAATAATAGATGCGTCAAAAGCATTTGCTCATGGACAAACTTATGTGGCACTAAGCAGATGCAGAACATTAGAGGGAATTGTACTAACATCGCCAATTCCAGCTACCGCCATCATCAACGATCCTTGCATAGAGGCTTTTAATAAAGAAAACAAAGCTAAGGTGGTTAGCCAAGAGCAGTTGAAGAAGTTAAGGATTGATTATTCTTTATTTTTAATTAGCGAACTATTTAACTTTGAAAAAGAATGTATCAATCTATCACGAATGGCAGAGTTGATGCAGAAACACCTCTACAATACTTATCAAAAAACAATCTTGCTCTTTGGCAGTTGGTTGCATGCTTTCAACCTTGAAGTGATGAATGTGTCTGGTAGGTTTCATCGGCAATATCAACAAGCAATCTTTGCTATAAATGGCAATTTAGCAGACGAGTCGCTCCAAGAACGTCTTAAGAAAGGTTCTGCATATTTTGAGCAAAAACTTGTTGCATTATCAGAGTTTGTCGTTAGTCACCAACTTGATATAGACAATGCTCAAGTAAAAAAGGAAATGATAAAAGTACAAACGTCTCTCATGTCGCAACTAAAAGTGCATATAGAGCTACTGAAACTTGTTAAAACGCAAGGATTTGTTGCAGAGGACTACTTAAACAAAAGAGCAAGGATTTTCTTATCAGCTAAATCCTCATCTAACAACGAGAAAAAAGAAAAACGAACTGCTTCCAAAAGTAATGACAAATATAATGTACCAACAGAAGTAAGCAACTCTACACTATATAATAAACTGCGCGAGTGGCGTAAACTTAAAGCTGAAGAATTGAACTTGCCTGCATATTGTATTTTACAAACAAAGTCTATGATGGCCATTGCAGATAATATGCCAACGGACGAAAAGCAATTAAAGAAAATTCCATACTTAGGACCCAAAAGCATAGACAAATACGGCAAAGAACTACTTGCCATTGTAACGGATTATGACAAGAATGCATAAACTAACAAAAGGTAAGTTTAAAAGAAAGCACAACTATTAGATGCCACCTTTTAAACTTACCTTTGTTTTGTTGAACCCTCCCTATAATACATGCCGAATACATTCAATGGGATGATAAAACAGCATTCGTGGTCCAGCCCAACGCATAACTTGCTTTATTTGAGCTTTCATCTCGGGTTTATAGCAATGAATTGGACATCTTTTACATGATTTTTTATTGTTGCCATATTTGCAATGGTCAAGTCGCGCTGTGGCATATAGAGTAAGTTGTCTGCATCGGTCACAAAGTTCTTTATTTTTTTCCTTATGCCTGCAATACAGCTTTATCATCTGAGTAACAATTCTTTTCTCTCGTTCTATTTTGTTCATTATTTCATTATTAACATTGCTTAATTAAATCTGCAGTCTTTTCTATAATTTGACTTTCAGTGGGATGGCAATCCTCTATATAAACAATCATCTCATCAAGTAATTCGTTTGAATGAGAGAGTAGTGCTAGCGTAGCGTGTATAACACCTACATTATAAAAATTATCCTCCATTAAGGCACATAAGGCTTGTTGCTTTGAATGCATATGATTTTTTTATAAATTGACTCTGCAAAGATAGGAAAGTATTTCTCCACGTTTTATCAATAAAGAACAATATTAGAGCGTAGATAAAGTTTTTTGTATGAGATGCGCTAAATTTTATAAACAAAATGAATGAATTTGAAGAAAAAAGCATGCAAGCATTTGTCATGTAATAATAAATGAGTACTTTTGCAAGCCGATTATTATCTGGATGGCTAAAAGCCAACCATGCCGTGGGTTAATAGTTACGCCCGTTTTTATTGGCCAGGACGTAATGGTTAGGTGATATCTACGGCAAAAAGATAAATTTTAGTAGTTACACAATTTTTAAAAACAAAACAAAAGTGGACACTTTAAGTTACAAGACCATTTCTGCTAACAAAGAGACTGCACAGAAAGAATGGGTAGTAGTTGATGCTACTGACCAAGTATTGGGTCGTCTCTGCACAAAAGTTGCCAAACTGCTGCGCGGTAAGTACAAACCAAACTTTACTCCGCATGTAGATTGTGGTGACAACGTTATCATTATCAATGCCGACAAAATTCAATTGACAGGCAAAAAGTGGACAGATCGCGTTTATCTTACTTACACAGGTTATCCTGGTGGACAACGCGAGCACACTCCTGCAAGCATTATGGCTAAGCCTAACGGCGCAGACAAACTCTTGCACCGCGTGGTTAAGGGTATGCTTCCTAAGAATAAGCTCGGTGCTAAGCTTCTTGCAAACCTTTATGTATATGAAGGCGCTGATCACAAGCATGAAGCACAATCACCAAAGGCAATTGATATTAACCTTCTTAAATAAGCTTAGCAGTAATGGAAATGATTAATGCATTAGGCCGTCGTAAGAGCGCCATCGCCCGTATCTATGTAACCGAAGGTACTGGCAAAATTACCATTAACAAGAGAGACCTCACAGAGTATTTCCCCTCTCCCATCCTGCAGTTTGTTGTAAAGCAACCTCTTGCTCTTCTTGATGTTGCTGAAAAGTACGACATTAAGGTTAACCTCTGCGGTGGTGGCTTTACAGGTCAAAGCCAGGCTCTTCGCCTCGCTATTGCCCGTGCTCTCGTGAAAATCAATGCTGATGACAAGAAAGCTCTTCGTGCTGAAGGCTTCATGACACGTGATCCACGTGCCGTTGAACGTAAAAAGCCAGGTCAGCCAAAAGCTCGTCGTCGCTTCCAGTTCAGCAAGCGTTAATATTCTGTACGCTGCCTAAATCAAACCTTCTCACCTATGATGATTGCTTGATTTGGAATATGCTGCTGGATTTACGTTTAGTATCTAAACCAACAGGACCCTGCATATCAGTGTATTTACACTCGTTGCAATACACCGCAAGCTACTTGTTGGCTGGTTGAACTAAAAACAACTTACAAAGAAAGTAAACGAATTACAAACAAAAGAAAGAAATGTCTAGAACATCATTTGACACCCTTTTGGAGGCAGGTTGCCACTTTGGTCACCTTAAGCGTAAATGGAATCCTGCTATGGCTCCTTATATCTTTATGGAGCGTAACGGTATTCACATTATCGACCTTCACAAAACAGTTGCTAAGATTGACGAAGCTGCAGAAGCTTTGAAAGCAATCGCTAAGCAAGGAAAACGTGTCCTATTCGTAGCTACTAAGAAGCAAGCTAAGGAGGTTGTTGCTGATAAAGCAGCCTCTGTAAATATGCCTTATGTAACTGAACGTTGGCCGGGTGGTATGCTTACCAACTTCCCAACTATTCGTAAGGCAATCAAAAAAATGGCCAATATCGACAAGTTGATGAACGATGGTACTTACTCAAACCTCTCAAAGCGCGAAATCCTTCAGATTTCTCGTCAGCGTGCTAAGTTGGAGAAGAACCTTGGTTCTATCAGCGACCTTACTCGTTTGCCAGCTGCATTGTTCGTTGTAGATGTATGCAAAGAACACATCGCAGTTAAAGAGGCTCATCGCCTTGGTATTCCTGTATTTGGTATTGTTGATACAAACTCAGATCCTAACGTTGTAGATTACATCATCCCTGCAAATGATGACTCTAACAAGAGCATCGAAGTTATTCTTGATGCAGTTTGCGGTGCTATCGCAGAAGGTATTGAAGAGCGCAAGGCTGAAAAGGTTGACGCTGAAGCTGCTGGCGAAGGCGAGGGCAAAACTCGTAACAAGCGTGCTTCTAAGGCTCGTGCTGAAAAGAGCGAGAAAGCAGAAGCCGCTCCTGCTGAAGCTAAAGCTGAGTAATTTACACTCAAACAACATGATGAAAGTATAAAGTATAAAAGTATAAAGTATAAAGTTTAACCCCATTACGAGATTACACTTTTATCCCTTATGCACGATGTACTTTATACTTTCTTCTTTTTAACGATAAACTTAAATATTAACTCAATCATATATTTCCAAATAAAATGGGAGTAGCATTAGAAGATATCAAAAAATTGCGCACTCTTACTGGTGCGGGTCTTGGCGATTGCAAAAAAGCTCTTGCTGAAACTAATGGTAACATAGAAGAAGCTATCGAAATCATTCGTAAAAAAGGTCAAGCTGTTGCAGCTAAGCGTTCTGATCGTGAAGCAGCAGAAGGTGCTGTACTCGTTAAGAGCGAGAACGGCTTCTCTGCAATCATTGCCTTGAAGTGCGAAACAGACTTCGTTGCAAAGAATGCTGATTTCGTTAAGTTGGCTCAAGATATTCTTGACGCAGCTGTTGCTAACAAGTGCAAGTCGCTTGACGAGGTTAAGAACCTTACACTTGGCGAACACACTATTGCTGAAGCTGTTACTGATCGTAGCGGTATCACAGGCGAGAAGATGGAACTTGATGGCTATAGCTTCATCGAAGGCGAAAATGTAGCGGTTTACGACCACATGAACCGTCACATGCTCTGCACTATGGTTCAAACTAACAAACCTGCAGAAGAGGCTGCTCACAATGTAGCTATGCAAGTTGCAGCTATGAATCCTGTTGCTTTGAACGAAGAAAGCGTTCCTCAAGCAGTTAAGGACGAAGAGTTGAAGGTTGCTATTGAAAAGACTAAGGAAGAGCAAGTAAAGAAGGCGGTAGAAGCTGCTTTGAAGAAGGCTGGTTTCAACCTCTATATTGCTGAGAGCGAAGAGCACCTTGAAGAGGGTATCATGAAGGGCAATATCACTGCAGAACAAGCAGACCAAATTCGTGAACTTAAGAAGACTACAGCTGAGCAAAAGGCTGCCAACCTTCCTGAGCAAATGATCCAAAACATTGCTAATGGTCGTATGAAGAAGTTCTACAAAGAGTCATGCCTCCTTAACCAAGAGTACATCCAAGATAGCAAGATTTCTGTAGCTGAATACTTGAAGTCTGTAGAGAAGGATCTCACTGTAACTGATTTCAAGCGCTTCACTCTCCGTGCTGAATAATTTAAATCTTTTAGTGTGCAAATAGGGGCTTCTCTTATGCATTAATGTAAGAAAAATCCATTCTAAGCACATAAAATAATGAGCCATTTGTTTATTCTCTTATATTGAATAAACAAATGGCTTTTTATTTGTTTATGGTACGAAGCAATTCATATGAGGCGGTTCGGAATTGTCAAAA
>DJEH01000132.1 GCA_002431845.1 Prevotellaceae bacterium UBA5903
GTTGGATGGAAGTAAGCACTTTCGAGCAATACATCCTTTGTAGTGTCGTAGGTGCCCGAACCACGTCCGCCCATCACACCTGCTATACACATAGGTTCTTTTACATTGCAGATAGCTAAATCACGGTCTGTAAGCGTATGCTCTACACCGTCAAGTGTTTGAAACTTTGTGCCATTAGGCATAGCCTTAACAATAACCTTATTGCCTTCAATCATATCTGCATCAAAGCAATGCAAAGGTTGGCCATATGCCATCATTACATAATTAGTAATGTCTACGATATTATTTATCGGACGCAAACCAATCGTATTGAGTTTATCCTTCAACCATTGAGGACTCTCTTTAACTTCGCAATCTTTGATAGTAACAGCGCAGTAACGAGGGCAAGCCTCTGTGTTCTGTACGTCAATGTCAATGTTCAAATCATTTGAGTCTACCTTAAATGATGATACATCCATACGATGCAAAGCTGTTTTCTTTCCGTTGCGGATGAGCCAAGCATACAAATCGCGTGCTACGCCATAGTGAGAGCATGCATCTGCACGGTTTGGTGTAATATCTACCTCTATTACATAGTCGCTTTCAAGACCGTAATATGTTGCAGCCTTCATGCCAACGGGAGTGTCTGCTGGCAGAACGATGATACCATCATGGCTCTTTCCAACACCGATTTCATCTTCGGCACATATCATACCAAGGCTTTCAACGCCACGCAATTTAGACTTCTTTATAGTAAAGCATTGGTCGCCATCATAAAGTTTTGTACCTATTGTTGCAACTATTACCTTTTGTCCAGCAGCCACATTAGGAGCGCCACAAACAATCTGTTGGGGAGCTTCGCCACCCAAGTCTACTTGGCAAATGTGCATGTGGTCGCTATTAGGATGAGGCTCGCAACTAAGCACGTGTCCAACAACAAGTCCTTCAAGACCACCTTTTATAGCTTGTACTTCTTCTACGCCATCTACTTCAAGACCCTCGCTCGTAAGTGCATCAGCAACTTCTTGCGCTGTAAGGTCGAAATCGACGTATTCTTTCAGCCATTTATAAGAAATATTCATATCGTTTTATATAGAATAAGTGCATTTTAAAGCGTGGCAAAATTACTTTATTTTTCGTAAATATCCAAATTTTTAATCGCTTGTTGTCATAATTACCAATTTAAGGCTTATGGTATTGTTAATTCATATATAATTCAGTACTTTTGCATACAATATTGATTAGAAATTAAATAAAATGAATCATATCTTTGCGGAATTTGCTAGTCCATTCCTTTTAATATTAAAAGGTTTATTAGTGGGTATAATTGCTTCTGCCCCAATGGGACCGGTAGGTATTTTATGCATCCAGCGAACTATGCAAAAAGGGCGTAACTACGGTATAGTAACGGGGGCTGGCGCAGCATTGAGCGACATTATATATGCACTCATTACGGGATTAGGAATGTCGTTCGTTATGGACTTTATAGACAATGAACAGAATATCTTTTGGCTCAAGCTTATTGGTAGTGTAATGCTTTTTATCTTTGGCATTTACATGTATCGCTCAGACCCACGCAAAAGCATTCACCCCTCCTCAGGAGGCAAAGGTACGCTCATACATAACTTTACGACGGCATTTCTTATCACGCTTTCTAATCCTTTGATTATATTTTTGTTCTTGGCATTATTCAATATGCTCACCTTTGTTATTCCAGGCAATTGGTTTGGACAATGTATTGGATATTTGTCGATTGTTGCAGGCGCCATGTTGTGGTGGTTAGGGCTGACATACGTAATAAACAAGATGCGTAACAACTTTGGTCCACGAGGCATTCAACGCCTCAATCGCACCATCGGTGTGATTGTGCTTGTTGCATCAATCATATATGCATGCACCACACTGTTTAATCTTTCTCTTTATTAAAGATTTAAAATGCAACTTTAAAATCATGATTATTGCAGACAATTTAAAAGGCAAAAATAGAGCTGAATACTTGCTATATATGTGGCAAGTTGAAGACATCATACGCGCTTATCACTGCGATGCTGACACTATTGCTAAGAACTACATAAGTAGGTTTAACCTTGATGCCGACAAGCGAAAGGCTACAGAAGAATGGTATAGCAACCTATGCGAAATGATGCGCAGCGAAGGCAAGATGCAACATGGACATTTGCAAATATGCCAAAACATCTTACAAGAACTTATTGAGCTAAACGCCAATTTGCTTCACTCTACTCGTTTTCCTTATTACAGAGAAATGTACTATAAGGTATTGCCCTATGTGGTAGAATTGCGCAGCAAGAACAAGCAAGCTCACGCCAATGATACATTGGAAGAGCCTGAACTGCAAACATGCTTCGACCTATTGTATGGAGTAATGATGTTGCGCCTACAAAAGAAAACCATCAGTAGCGAAACAGAGAAAGCGGTAAAGGACATATCAGCCCTATTAGGCCAATTGTCCGACTATTATTTTAAAGATAAAAAAGAGCCTTTAGACTTTGACTAAATGAAAAAGCAGGGGGCATTTACATTTCATATTTTACATAGAACATAATTGATTAACATATATCATGAAACAGATACTTGTAACTGGTTGCAATGGACAACTCGGAAACGAAATTCAACTTTTAGCACCTAAATACGAAGATAGTTGCAATTTCTTCTTTACGGATATCAACGAACTCGACATTACTAATCGCAAGGCCGTATACTCATTTATTGAGCAAAACCATATAGGCATTGTTATCAACTGCGCTGCATTTACAGCAGTAGACAAAGCTGAAAGCAACGAAGAACTCTGCAATCTACTCAACAACGAAGCTCCAGGCTATTTGGCTGAAGCTGTTGCATCTGTAGGTGGCACAATGATACAAGTGTCTACCGACTACGTGTTTGATGGTACATCATGTATTCCTTATAAAGAAGAGGATGCAACCAACCCACAAACCGTATATGGTCGCACAAAGTTGGCAGGCGAAGAAAACGTTATTCGCTCATGTGCAGGCTCTATGGTTATCCGTACAGCATGGTTATACTCTACGTTTGGCAACAACTTTGTAAAAACTATGATACGCCTTGGCAAAGAGCGCGACTCGCTTGGCGTAGTATTTGACCAATTAGGTTCGCCAACCTACGCACGCGACTTAGCACGTGCTATTATGCAAATAGTTGAGAAGGGCATTGTGCCTGGAGTTTATCATTTCACTAACGAAGGTGTATGCTCATGGTACGACTTTACACGCGCCATTCACAGACTCGAGGGCATCAACGACTGCAAAGTCAGTCCTATTCACACAGAGGACTATCCCGTACCTGCCAAACGTCCACACTTCTCTGTACTAGACAAGAGCAAAATCAAAAAGACCTTTGACATAGACATTCGTTGGTGGGAAGATGCACTTAAAGAATGCATCAAGGAGCTTTAACAAGAAAGCGCTTTTACTCTTTGCCATTCAGCAAGTTTGGCATACAAATACATGCATAAAATACACACTAAACAACATATATGAATCAAGAAATTGCTCGTCGTCGCACCTTTGCCATCATCTCGCATCCTGATGCTGGTAAAACCACTCTTACTGAAAAGTTACTGCTTTTTGGTGGCCAAATACAAGTGGCTGGTGCGGTGAAAAACAATAAGATTAAGAAGACCGCTACATCCGACTGGATGGAGATAGAAAA
>DJEH01000114.1:0-39912 GCA_002431845.1 Prevotellaceae bacterium UBA5903
ATTTTGAATACCTACTTATATATGCGTCATGCCCTTTTGCACCATATACTCTGTACATTGAAGCAAAGAGAATACATATTGCTTAAGCGAAGAGTAAGCAGGAGCGTATTTATCAAGAACAGGCTTACCATTTATGAGTTTGTAGCAATACTCTTTTTTCTGTTCATCGTTATATACGTAAAGGTAGTTTGCATTGCGTGCAGCTATGGTTTTGTCGGCCGTATAAAAGGCTGCAGGACGCGGGGCATCGTGCAGTATATCAAGTCCTAAATTGTTCTGTATATAAGGAATGCGCAACAAGCCAAGTATGGTTGGAGCCACATCTACTTGTCCCACGAACTGGGTGCGTTCTTCGGCATTTAAGCCATCAGCGTGGATAATAAGCGGAATGTGATTGAACGATTCGGGCAACTCACAATCGGCAGTTCCAACGAGTTTGCCATGATCGCCAAGGAATACGAATATGGTATTCTTTGCCCATGACTCCTTGCTAACACGGCGCATAAAATCGCCTATGCACGCATCGGCATAGCGAACAATTTGCTGCTCTGGCGTAAGACCTTTTTGCTGAAAGCGGGCTGGAATTACATAGGGTGGATGGTTGCTAATTGTGAGCAATGTGGCAAAGAATGGGCGACCACTCATTGCTTTCTTACGCAACACAGGCAACGCATAGCTAAACAAATAATCGTCTGGCACACCGAAATGATTAACCACCTTAGAGCGTGGATAATTCTCTTGTGAATATATCTCGTCGTAACCATTTGTACGGAAAAAGGCATTCATATTGTCGTACTGACTCTCATGTGTCATAAAGAACATCGTAGAATAACCAGCCTGCTTAAGCACCGATGGAAGTCCTGTATAAGTGGGAATATTGGTGCCCTTCATCGCATTTCTAAACATGATAGACGGAAATGAATAAAGCGTGGCATATAGTCCGTGATTGGTGTGATTGCCCGCCGAGTAACAGTTTGAAAAACTCAGCGAATGGGCATAGAGCGAATCAAGATTAGGAGTGAGACGGTGGGTATTACCAAAGCGTGTCATCAACTTAGCCGACATTGATTCCATAAGCACTATCACTACGTTTTGGTGCGTAGGTGGCAACGTGGGATCAACTCTCCTGGCTATCGGCGATACACCATTTATGCCTTTACGACCATAGTATTTTTGCACATTCCTTACGGCATCAGCCATAGGCATAAGGTGAAGCGTATGGTTTTCGGGGCGTAACTCGTCGAGCGTGCTATTAAGAAGAGCAAACATGGGATTAACTCCTAAATTGTTCAACACCGGACTGGTACAAAAGTAGGCAGCACTCACCTTGATAGGGTTATACCCCAACCTACCGCGTATACCTAAAAAGCATGCTCCATAAAGTGCAAGGCTTACAACTGCCATCTCAGCATAGGTTACAATCTTTTTTTGTGTTGCCTGGTTATGAAACTTAGCCCCCTCATCTACGCTAATAAAACGCTTACGAAGGTAAAATAAAAAAATGCTCAAACAAGCTGTAAGTACAACATAGAGCGCAATAAAAAGATAATAAGAAGACTCACCGAATATCATACCCAAGGTGGTTCCGCCATATTCAGCCCAATTCCATATTGAGGCATTGAGCATCTTTGAGAAATAGCTGAAATAAGGTATATTGCCCGCCTCAGCCATAAAGACAAGGGCATAAAGCACGCCAAACCAAATATTGATGGCACGATACATCCACTTACGCCACAAGCCTAAAATAACCACTATGCTCGATAGCACCAAGGGCAATGCCACAAGATAGCATGCTATAACATTATCAAACCACAAACCACGCAAAAACGATTGCAGAATGAGCAAGGGCCTATCTGCTACATCGGGAGTAAGCTGCGAATGTATGGTAAAGAAAAACACTATGCGAAACAACGTCATCAGTACTAGAGCTACAAGGTGTATGCTCAGCAAATAGCCAATAGTGCGCAACAATCTTTTCATTTTTAGGTATATATTTTTTTTGTCTTACATAATTTTCTATGACGAGATGCAAAGTTACAAAATAATGAAATGCTGAAACAATTATTATTTTTTTTATGATATACTCTCATCTTTTAGACGTAATTTTGCAGTACAGAAACATTATTTATAAATTCGGATGAAACAAAAAGACTTGACGCATGGAGGCATTATGAGCAACATATTTGGTTTTGCTCTTCCTTATATCATAGCCTATTTTTTACAAATTCTATATGGCCTTGCCGACCTCTTTATTATTGGTCAATACTGCAAGGTAGATAGCACAACAGCCGTGTCGAATGGGGCACAAGTGATGTATTTTGTTACAGTAGTAATCATAGGGCTGGCCATGGGAACAACCGTGCGAATGGCGCGTGCAATAGGGGCTAACGACAAGCGATGGGCTGCCCAAGTTATGGGCAATTCCGTTAGTATGTTCATGCTTTTATCACTTATTCTTTCGGTTGTATTGCTACTATCTACCAATGTCATCGTTGGATTGATGCAAACGCCCCCAGAGGCTATAGCTGGCACCAAGAGCTATCTTGCAGTGTGTTTTATAGGCATTCCGTTCATCGTTGCATACAATATCATAGCCTCTATTTTTAGAGGTATTGGCGACACGCAAACACCGCTTATGTTTGTTGCCGTGGCTTGCGTGTCTAACATTCTGCTCGACTATCTGTTTATAGGCTACATGCACATGGGCCCCACAGGAGCTGCGCTTGGCACCACGCTCTCACAAACTATCAGTGTGATATTTGCAGCACTTACCATACGTCGTCACAAGGATATATTCGACATGAGATGGACAGACCTTAAGCCCCAAAAGAATATACTATCAAACATTCTGAAGATAGGCATCCCCATAGCTCTTCAAGATGGTTTCATACAAGTATCGTTCATCCTCATTGCTATTATTGCCAATATGCGTGGGCTTGACGATGCTGCAGCTGTGGGCATTGTCGAAAAGTTTATTGGCCTATTGTTTATAGTTCCATCTGCCATGTTATCTACGGTTTCGGCTGTATCGGCACAATGCATCGGAGCGTGCCAAGCAGAGCGTGCCCGAAGCACCTTGCTGCGTGCCACTGAGATTGTTATCTTATTTGGACTGATATGTGTAATGCTCATACACATTTTTCCGGAAGCGCCAGTACGCCTCTTTACAGACAACGAAAATGTGATTAAACAAGGAACTGCTTACCTTAGCAGCTACGGATGGGATTGCATATTGGCAGGCATACATTTCTGTTTTAGCGGCTACTTCACGGCTTACAATTACTCGTTGGTTTCGTTTGCTCACAACGTTGTTTCCATCGTTACAGCACGTGTGCCCCTGTCCTACTTACTTTCAATAAACTTTCCGCTCACCCTCTACCCTATGGGTTGGGCTGCACCAATTGGCTCTTTTGTATCAATTGTCATCTGCATTGTAGCTTATATATATATGAAACGCAAGGGATGCTTTGAGATATGTAAAACTCCCAATTAAGAGCCCTTACACCTGTGTTGGACTTTTGTAAAAAACGAATATAAAAAAGCAGAAACTTACATGTGCTCATTACGCGTAAGTTTCTGCTTTATTTTGAAACATTAGTGGCTATAAATCATCTATTCTATGAGCCACTGATGCAGTAGTTACAAGAGGTATTTACTTGCTTTCTTTCTCTTCTTTAATCTGAGCATTTACTGTTTTTATCTTCTCAGTAATCTCAGCAAGATCCTCTTTCAAGCGTTTTACCTTCTTCTCTATGTCAGCCACAAGCGAGTTTCCTTTCTTTGAACTTGTGCGGAAGAAAGTAAGGTTTGTTTCGTAGTTCTGAATTTCTTGCTTTTTGTTTTCTAAAGCACTCTGCAAGCGGTTGCGCTCACGTGTAAGTTCAGAACCTCCCTTGTCAGCAACCGTTTTGCGGAAGCTATCCATACGCTTTTTGCCTGCACTAACATGGAGAGCATTGTATATCTTATCGCACAATTCACGATAGCGACGATACATTTTCTCCTTCTTGTTGTAAGGTACGTGGCCTATCTCATTCCAGCGAGCTTGCAAGTCGCGAACACTTTGCAAGAGGTTTTCGCCTTGCTCTTCGGCGAGCTTTTCAAGGCTTGCTATTACCTCCTTCTTCAGTTCGAGGTTAGCTTCCTCAACCTTTCTTTGGTCGGCATTTGCCGCATTTTTCTTATCAAAGAAATAGTTGCAAGCCTCGTTAAAGCGCTTCCATATCTCGTCAGAAAGTTTGTGAGCCACAGGACCAATGTTTTTCCATTGCTTTTGCAACTCAATAAACTTATTGGTAGTTGCGCCCCAATCGGTGCTTTCTTTCAAAGCCTCAGCCTTTTCAATAAGAGCATTTTTAGCAGCAAGGTTAGCGTTTAGTTTTTCGCGATTAGCCTTGAAATAAGCCGTTTTAGCTTGGAAGAAGCGGTCGCACGCAGCGCGGAAACGTTCAAATATCTCTGTGTTCACCTTGCGTGGTGTAAAGCCGATAGTCTTCCATTCAGCCTGATATGCCAATACTTGCTTGGTCATTTCTTCCCATTGAGCATAGGTTTTTAGTTCTTCGTACTGAAGGTCTTCAACCTTTTGGCAAAGAGCTGTTTTCTTTTCAAGGTTCTCTTCTTCTTTAGCTTTGATAGCCTCAAAGTGGTCTTGGTGGCGCTTGTTGATAACAGTAGATGCATCTTTAAAGCGCTTCCATATTTCATCGCGCAGTTCCTTAGCAACGGGTCCTATTTCGCGATACTCTTGGTGCAAGTTCTGCAATTGGTGGAATGCTGATACAGGATCATCGCATTCTGCCAACTTTTCAGCAGCCTCACAAAGGTGTGTTTTAAGTTCTAAGTTCTTCTTAAAATCGTATGCACGCATTTCGTGGTTAAGGCGTAGCTGATCGTAGAATTGCTCTATGTTGTGTTGATAATTCTTCCACAGGTCGGTAGCAAACTCAGCTGGAACTTGCTTAATTTCTTTCCATTCGGCTTGCAAGTCCTTTACTTCGTTATATCCCTTGTCTGCATCTTCGGGCGAAGCTGCGAGTTCTTTAATACGTTCAATGATTTCTTGCTTACGCTTCAAGTTGTTTTGTTTTTCCTGTTCCAGCTTTTCGGCAGCTTGGTTGCGTAGCTCGCGCACGAGCGATAGTTGCGCCTTAAAGTTCTCTTCATCGGCATCGGGAGCTGGTATAAACTCGTCTGCATTTCCACCATCTTCAACAAATTTGTTGCGTGCGGCAACAACTTCGGCATTGTGAAAACGGTAGTAAAGCATCTTAAGGTGCTCTAGTTCTGTGCGTTCTACATTTTCACCATTCTCTGCAATTGACTTAAGTTTTTCAATTACTTCTGCCTTGGTTTTTGGTTCTGTAGCCACGGCAGTGTTTTCAACTGAAGTCTGATTTTCATTGTTTTCAGAAGCAATAGTGTTTTGTACTTCTGCTTCAGTAGTGTTCTTGATTTCGTCCATAATAAATTGGATAGGGTCGTAAGCGTATAGGCAAACCTAAGTTTGCACATTATATATCACTACAAGGCATTACTGCATCAACGCTTATAAATAAGCATTTCGCTATTGCCTTGCAAGGTTTGCAAATTTGCACATTAAATGTGTTTTAACAAAATAAATGTTCGAAAACTTTAGAGCAAATGCTTTAAATCCAAGCTTTCCATCGGAAAAGTCCATAAAATATGCCTGTTACGACTATTGAAGCTATTATTACCACGGGAAATCCCCACCACGAAGCCTCCATACCATTGATAAGGTTCATACCGAATATACTTGCAATGAGCGTTGGAAACATCAAGATGATAGACACCGAGGTCATTTGTTTCATCACGCCAGCCATATTGTTGTTGATGATGCTGGCATAAGTTTCCATTGTAGAGTCAAGGATATTGGTATAGATATTAGTAGTTTCGCGCGCCTGGTTCATCTCAATAGTTACGTCCTCAATAAGGTCGGCATCAAGTTCATCGACAGGTAGTTTAAACTTTAGTTTTGACAATAGTGTTTCGTTACCACGAATAGAGGTAATGAAGTAAGTAAGGCTATCTTGCAGTCTTGACAGGCCTATCAAGTCTTCGTTATCAATTTGTCGGTCAAGGTTGCGCTTAGCTTCTTCAAGCAATACATTAATTTGCTTTAGGCGTTTCAAGTACCATACGGCAGACGATAGGAAAAGGCGGAACACGAGGTCTACCGAGTCGGTAAAACCTTGATTACGCTTTTGCTGATACGACACAAAATCTATCATCATGTTGGTCTCGAAGTTGCACACCGTTACGCATACCCCTTTATTAAGTATTATACCCATTGGTATTGTGGTGTGGGGTGTGCGCGATGCCACCTCTTTCACGTAAGGGATACGCAAGATGATAAGCGACCATCCTTCGTCATATTCATAACGCGAACGCTCGTCTTTATCTCGAATATCGTCTAAGAAGTAGTCGGGTATCTTAAGGTCGTCTATTAAAAATGCCTCGTCTTCGGGAGTAGGACAGGTTACTTGTACCCAGCAGTCGGGTTGCCATTCGTCAATGTTTTGTAGCGTTTTGCTATAGTTCCAATAAGTGCGCATAAAAAACAAGTCTTTGTTACTAAGGTGTGAATTACATCAGTTATAACACACGTATGTTGCACATACCATGTGTGCATCAGCACTTTTTTAAGTAAGTCGCACCTATTTGGCATAGCGTCTTGCTGCAACTTGCTTAGTGCTGAACGAAAACCTCAGTATCCGCGTGATAGTCGTCCATTTAGGAATAATTTTTTTACTTATTTATGGTGCTACAAGGCTGGTATGCTTGTTACACCTTATAAAGTTTTGTAATGATAGGCAAAAGTACGAAAAAAGTCGATAATACACGTATTACCGACTTTTTTTGATACTAAAGTTGTGTTACATTTTGCATTTTGCTGCTGAACCATCAGCCTCAACCTTCTCGTTTTCCTTTACGGTTCGTGCAGCGTAACCAATCTTTTCAAATGCTTTTAAGATGGTTTCAATGCTTGTTTTGTCAGCATCGTATTTGATTGTAACAGTTTGGTTGGGCACACTTGTTTGGATGTCTTTTATGCCTTTTACAAAGCGAAGATTCTTTTTTATCTTTGTTTCGCAATTGATGCAATGCATCTGTGGTTGCGTTGTAAAAATGGTTGTTTTGATATCCTTGGCAAGGGCTACCGTAGTGCCTAACCCCATCATTAAGAAGAATGATAATAACTTTTTCATGACGAAATATATGGTTGATTAAACGTGTTATAACTTTGCATAAGCAGAGCGTAAAGAGTTGAGAACCACACTTACACTGCTCATTGCCATAGCTGCACCTGCAATCATTGGGTTGAGCATACAGCCCGTTAATGGATAGAGCACACCCGCTGCTATAGGCACACTAATGGCATTGTATATAAATGCCCAAAAGAGGTTTTGCTTAATGGTGCGCATGGTACGCTGCGACAAATGGATGGCTTGCGTAAGCCTTTCGAGGTTGGATGTTAGCAGCGTAATCATAGCTGTATTGATGGATATATCGCTGCCTTGTCCCATAGCCACACTTAGGTTGGCTTGTGCCAAAGCTGCACTATCGTTAATGCCATCACCCACCATTGCCACACACTTTCCTTGTGCTTGCAATTGTTTGATAAATAGGGCTTTATCTGCGGGCAGCATTTGTGCCTTCACGTGGGTCACACCCACCTGCTTGGCTATGGCTAAAGCCGAGCGTTGGTTATCGCCAGTAAGCATATAAGTGGTAATACCCATTGCATTTAGCTCAGCTATAGCTTTAGCCGATGAGGGTTTTACCTCGTCGTTGATGGCAAGCAAGGCAAGCACTTGCTTGGCGTTTGCCATAGCCACAATGGTATGAGCCGATTGCGTCCATTGCTCAAGCAGTTGTTGCTGTTGTGGTGTAAAGATAACGTTTTTATGCTCAATCCACGCTACGTTTCCTACAAAATATTCGTTGCCTCCATACGTGCCTTGCACGCCCTTGCCAGCAACAGACTGGAAGTTGGATATGCCAACAGCATGTGCCGACTTTAAGTGCTGACACACGGCATTGGCTAATGGGTGTTGCGACTGCTTTTCGAGCGAGAAAAGCACGTTTTCAGCCTCTTGTTCATCAGCCAACCATGAGGCTACTACCTGCGGTTTGCCTTGAGTGATAGTACCTGTTTTGTCGAGCACCACGGTATCAACCTTTTGTGCCGACTCAAGGCAACTTGCATCTTTTATTAATATACCTTTTTTAGCTCCATGCCCCATGCCCACGATGATTGCAGTGGGAGTGGCAAGGCCCAATGAACAGGGGCACGCTATAACCAACACCGAAACCATTGAGATTAAGCCATGCGTGAGTCCGTCGGTGGGGCTGAGCGTTAGCCAACAAACAAGGCTCAGCAAGGCTATGGCTATGATTGCAGGCACAAACCATGCTGCTATTTTATCAACCAGCGACTGTATGGGCACTCTGCTGCCTTGAGCCTCCTGCACCATGCGGATGATTTGCGCCAGTAGAGTGTCGGTGGGTGCTTTTTCTGCTTTGTAATGTAGCACCCCGTTTTCGTTGATGGTGCCTGCCATCACCTTGCTACCTATGGTTTTGGTTACGGCCACGGGTTCGCCGCTAAGCATGCTTTCGTCTACATTGGATGTGCCCCATGTTACACTGCCATCTACTGCTATGCGCTCGCCAGGACGCACCTTTATCACATCGCCTATGGCCACAGCCGAGAGTTTTTTGGTACGCTCAGCACCATTTGGAAATATCACCATCACCTCTTTGGGCTGCAACTGCATGAGCTGCTCTATGGCACGGCTGGTGCGATGTTTGGCCCTTGTTTCGAGCAGTCGGCCCAACAAGATAAACGCTGTGATAACGCCCACACTATCGAAGTATAGATGGGGCATCATGCCACGACTAATGAACCATTGTGGAAAAAATAAGTTGAAAAAACTATAGGCGTATGACACGCTTATGCTCAGTGCAACGAGCGTGTCCATATTGGCTGTGCCGTGCTTTAGTAGCTTCCAGGCAGGGGCATAAAAGGCTCTGCCATATTTGTACAACGAGAAACTGGCTATGAAAAGCACCAACACTTCTTGCCCGGAAAACAAGTGCTGAAACACACTAAGCAAGAACAATGGCACCGCTGTTAGCGTGGCTCCAATGGCTCGGTGCTTGGCTGTGGCATAAGTTTCGTCGTAATTATCCGTGGCTGTCGTGGGGTTGGTTTCGGTTTGTGGTTTTGCTGTTATCTCTTGGTCTATAACGAGTTCAAAACCTATGCGATCTACTGCTTTTTGTAGTGCTTGAGGCGTACATACCTGCGGATTGAAGGTGACTTTGGCATTGTTCATAGGCAGATTTACGTTTACCTCTGTCACTCCCTCTACCCTACTCAAGGCTTTGCTCACATGGGCTGAACACGATGCGCAGCTCATGCCTTTTACGGGATAAGTGTGAGTTTCCACACTTGTGCCTGTTTGATTATTTGCTTGTTCTGCCATATTTTTATTTAGTATTGTATCCTTATACCGGCATACGCCATAGCTCCATGTACGGGGCCCCATACTTGGGTTGCATCAAACTTTTCGTCCCAAGGTGTTTGCGCATTGAGTATAGGTGTTTTTTGTTTGTAATTAGTGAGATTTTCGCCTCCTATGTATATGCTAAAGTGTCTGAACCAACGTGTGATTTGCGCATTAAGTTGTGCATAAGTAGGAAAACGCGACGAAATGTCTTCGCCATTAGTCAATCGGCGTCCACCACCATTGAGTTGGGCAGTCACGTCGAATTGCCAAAGTTCAAGGGGTGTTTTATACGAGGCTGTTAGCAGTCCTTTGTAGCGATTGGTAAAGGGTTTTTCTTTCACACTGCCGCCCGTATATTGCCGCACAATGTTGTATCTGTAAGCAGCCGTTAGCGTCATGCCTCTAAAAAGCGTATAGGTGGCTTCGGCCTGCAGCGTGTGCGAGTAGCTGCGATGACCATTTAGGTTGTGCACGTAGATGTGGGCATTGTCGGTGTCGTAATCCACCACCACTTGCTCGGCAAAGTTAGTAAAATAATACTCTAAGTTAAAGTCGAGAATGTGTCCGCCCAAGGGCATTTTATACTGCATACTTGCACCATAGTTCCATGCTCGCTCTTGCTTAAGTGGGCTTATAACCAATTGGCGATTGCTTGCCAACAGGTAGTTGTGCTCTGCCAACGCATGCACTGTGCGATAGCCCTCGCCAGCCGATAGGCGAATATTGAAAGCATTGTTAGGAGCATACTTTACATGAAAACGCGGAGTGACAAACGTGCCATACACCGAACTGCGATCGGCACGCAAACCCGCCATAGCTACCAACTTATCGTTGAGGTTGTAGGTGTATTGTGCATAAATGCCAGGGGTTGTTTCGCGTTCACGATTGTGCGTTGCGCTCACATCCACCGCATGTGCCAAACGGTAGGCTTGGTTGTAATAGTCGTGATTGAGGCTCAATCCCGCTGAAAGACTATGTTGCGGTGTAAAATTGGTTTCGAACATGAGCGAGGCATAAGCCGTTTTTTGCGTAACGTTGTATAGGCGGTGGCCATAAGTGGCATCGGCATCGTGGTAGTTGCCCGAAAGGATTAATGCCAAATTTGTGCCCTTCTCTTTGTTAAAGATAAAGGCGTTTTTGGCGAATGCAGTGAAACGAGTGGTTTGCATATCTATTTCATAGTGCTCAGCATCGTTGTGAGCAATGGCATGCTTGGTTTGTCCGCCCTCTCGTTTTTCAGACAAACCGCTCACGGCTGCCTGAAAGATGTATTTGTCGCCCACCCAAGCCCAGCGGTTCATGGCATTTACTTGTCTAACCTTTGGTTTGTCGAGAAAGCCGTCGTGGTTTTCGTCGTGATGTGCAAAATTGTCCTCGTAGTGGGCCAATATGCCTGTGCTCAACTGCGGTTTATGGCTGAAATGCACATTGCCATCAAAGTTTGCCTCAATGCGGCTTTTGCTATCGCCATAAAGGTTTACTTCGAGCGAGGGTTCGGCTTGCGGCTTTTTGTATTCCACATTGATTTGTCCCGTTATACTCTCGTAGCCATTCTTTACCGATGCGCTTCCTTTCGACACTTGTATGCTCTGCATCCAGGGTCCAGGCACGTAGCCTAAACCATAAGGCGAGGCTGCACCACGAAAGTCGGGAATATTTTCGGTGAGCATTTGCACGTAGCTACCTGCCAAGCCTAAGAGCTTTATTTGCTTGGCACCAGTGGCTGCATCGCTATAACTCACATCGACCGATGGGTTGGTGGTAAAACTTTCGCCAAGATTGCAACATGCGGCCTTAAACAATTCGGTGCGCGAAAGTACAAAACCATTTTCGGGGCCCGTTAGCTTTGAAACAGGCTTTCGTTTGGCAACCACTTGTGCTTGGTTCAAGTCTTTCTCCTTAGTTGAAAGGGTGTCGGTATTGAGAATTTGGGCATTAGCAGTAGCGGCATAAAGCAAAAGGAAAGTCGCACCTATCAAGCGTTTAGAGTGTGATGTTGCATTCTTCTTCATGTTTCGTTGTGTGTTAATGTTGTTTATTGCATTGTTTGTTCTAAGTGCAAAGTTAGCGCTGATAATATAAATAGGTGTTATATAATTTTGCAAAAACGTTGCATCCCAAAAGATGTAGGCAGATGCTCCTACACCTTTTGTTTAAATGTATTAGAACAGAGTGGTTGTTAGCTTATAATATGGTGTAAGTTGTGTAAGAATACGCTTAATGTTTGCTCATTACGGTCGAGATGAGCATTCATTACGGTCGGGATGAACATTCATTACGGTCGTGATGAGCATTCATTACGGTCGAGATGAGCAAACTATAAGCGCATTCTTACACAACTATAAGCGCATCTTTGCCCAACTATGCTGCGGTTATAAGCTTAACTGCATCCAAACAATGGTTGCAGACAAGAGGGCAAACAGCATATTGTACAAAACGACGCCTTTAAATGCCTACTTTTGGAGGCAAAATGAGGTGTAATAGCAAAATATTACACCTAAAGCACTATTTTTTTCCTTTTTTATTTGGAGTGTTTGGACATGTTGCATACATTTGCAGTGTCATACTTAAGTAGTACACTATTAAACTTAATAAACAATCATCATTTCAAAACAGAACCATCATGATTAAGATACACGACATTAGCTTTAGCTATGGCAGTAAGCAGCCCATGGTATTTAGCGATTTCTCTTTGAACTTTGAGCCTGGCAAGATTTATGGTCTTTTGGGCAAGAACGGAACGGGCAAGAGCACACTGCTCTACTTGGTAAGCGGACTGCTACGTGCAGACAAAGGATGCATTTTGTACAACGATATGGATGTGACAAAACGCCAGCCTAAATTTCTTGAAAACATTTTTATTGTTCCCGAAGAGTTCGACCTTCCTAACGTCACGATGGAGAGATTTGTTAGCATAAATGCTGGCTTCTATCCTAACTTTAATAAAGAGGTGCTTTACGAATGTTTAAACGACTTTGAACTGCCTACAAACTTGCAACTGGGCAGCCTATCGATGGGACAGAAAAAGAAGGCTTTTATGAGTTTTGCCCTTGCCACGGGTACGCAATACTTGCTTATGGACGAACCTACCAACGGACTGGACATCCCCTCAAAGAGCCTTTTCCGCAAGGTGGTGTCGAAGAATATGACCGACGAGCGCACACTTATCATCTCTACTCACCAAGTGCGCGATGTGGAGATGCTCATAGACCATGTGGTGATGCTCGAAGGCACAAAACTGCTGCTCAACCGCTCTATCATGGACATTTGCAGCGCTATCCGCTTTGAAGAACGCGCCGTTGGCGAACCTCTTGATGACGCACTCTATGTGCAACCCTCAATGCGTGGTAACACCGTGATAGTGGAGAACCATGACGAGGATAACGAAACATCTATAAACCTTGAAATGCTCTTCAATTGTGCCGAAAGTGGCAAGCTACCCAAGAGTTTAACTATTTAATCACCTCAAAACTAAAAACATTATGAATAATTTTAATATACACCGATTTGGCCAACTCGTACGCTACGACCTTATCAGCAACTACCGCTTTTATCTTGTTCAGATTTTAGGCATCTTACTATGGCACTTCTTCAGTCAGTTAGGTATTGTTTACTTTAACACACGCTATTGGAATCATTATCCAGCCGCTTCTATACCTTCGCAGATAAACGATGTGACTGACACTTGTATTGTTACTTTTATAGCTATTTCTTTTTTGCTTTTAGCTGCAATGATGGCACGCACGTTTTCGGTGTTGAGCAGCAAGCCTAAACGCATTAGCTACTTAATGCTACCTGCATCAAACCTTGAAAAGTTTGTGTCGCGATTGCTTATTTTCTCTGTTGGCTATTTAATCATCAATCCTTTGGTGTTTATCGTTGCCGACGGAATGCGAGCACTGGCTTTAGCTGCTATGCCCATACATTTGCCACTTGTTTTTACCTCTATCCCCGCATTCATTAGCGATAGCCTACACGAATTAAGTAGTGTATGTTCAAAAGGGGTGGCAGAAGTTGGCTTCACGAAGTTTACTTATTACATGCTTTATTTACTATTCTTCTGCCTTTTTAATTACATGATATACGTGCTTGGTAGTTTGTTTTTCAATAAGAATGCATTTTTAAAAACAAGTGCACTCATGATGCTTGCAGGATTTATCATCGCTAACATTCTGCCTATGAGTGTTGTAGACTACGATGGCAAGCATGGCTACTTTGGTGGTGCGATAGCCTTTGTTTTGTTCTTGATAACATTACTACTGTGCTACCGAAAGTTTACGCACACAACTGTTATAAAGAAAAAACTTTGGCATCTATAATCACAAAGGATAATAAAACATTATGGCATTTGACGAGGAACGACCTATTTACATACAAATAGCAGAACGTTTGTGCGACGAAATACTTGCCGACACGTATAAAGTGGGCGAAAGAATACCTGGCGTACGCGAATATTCTGCCTTGCTCGAAGTAAACGTGAATACTACCGTAAAGTCGTACGACCTATTAGCTAAAAGAAACATCATATTTATGAAAAGAGGCTTGGGATACTTTGTCGCAGACAATGCGCCTCAGGTCATTAAAGAAGAACGTAAGCAACACTTCTCTTCCAACATTCTGCCAAGAATATTTGTGCAAATGAAACTCTTGGGCATATCGATAGAAGATGTGGAAAAAGAGTGGAAAACGTTTCTTAATAACGACAATAAAGACAATGAAAATACATAACCAATTTATCATAACGCTCGCCTCTCTCGCAGTGTTAGGTTGCACTGACGCATTGGCACAAAGCCAAGGACGCATTGTTGATGCACAAGGCCAAGGCATTGCTTTTGCCAATGTAGTGGCACTATCAAAGGCCGATTCTACAATGGTGGCTGCGTGTGTGAGCAACGAAGATGGGTATTACAAAATGCCTGCTCTCGCAAACACAAAGTACGAACTCTTGCGCATTTCGGCATTGGGATATGTGCCTTTATACTACACATGCGCCACTCCTGTTGAACGATTGCAACTTATGCTAAAGCCATTAAAAGAGGTGGCTCTATCTGAAGCAAGCGTGGTGTATAAACGCCCCGTAGCGCATATTGACAATGGTGCTATCGTGACCAACATTCAAGGAACCACGCTATCGAAAGTGGGCAGCGCCGAAGATGTATTGCGCCAAGTGCCTGGCATTATTAAGAAAAACGACAAGGATGGCACCCTTGAGGTAATTGGTAGCGGCGAACCACAAGTGTATATTAACGGCAGAATTTTACGCGACCTAAGCGAGCTCAAACAACTGCGTAGCGAGGACATCAAGAGCGTGGAGGTTATCAACAACCCTGGTGCTAACTATGATGCATCGGTTAAAGCCGTTGTAAAAATAAGGACAATTAAACGCAAAGGCGAGGGATGGGGCGTAAACTTATCCTACGACTTTGGACAAGGCAAATACGCTTTTAACCGCCCAGGGGTGCGTGTCAATTACCAAAAAATGGGGCTAAATATAGCTGTGGGGGGCGATTATTCTGTTGGCAGATACTACTATATGTCGCAGTTGGAGCAACAGACACAAGCTAACGACACTTTGTGGATTATGCCTATGGTAAACCCTAATGTGGGCAAATTTGGATTCTTTAGAGAGTTTGCCGAATTTAACTACGATTTTAACGACAAACACGCTGTGGGCATGCGCTACCAGCTGAAAACGAATGCTAAATATCCCTCACAATGTGTGGTTGAGAGCGACGTTATAGCTAATGGTGAATACTACGACCGCTTGGTTAATACTATTTACGCTGAAGACGATGCGAACCCACAACATGCACTAAATGCATACTATGTGGGGCAATGGGGAAAGGGAGAGTTCAGAATTGATGCCGACTTCTTTGCCAGTGGCGAAAGCAGCATGATGCGCTACGACGAAAGGAGCGATGAACACGAAAGTCGCAACTTCCCTACTATCAACAGCACACGTAATAGATTAGTATGTACCAAGGTGCAATATGAGTGGCCATGGCTAAATGGCAAAGTAACAATGGGAGGACAGTTTAACCATACCAACCGGCACGATAGCTACCACGTGGATAATGACCAATACGGAATTAGCAGTTCGTCATCGCAACTACTCGAAACTACTGAGGCTGCTTACTTGCAATATGCCACCTTGATAGCCAAAAAGGTTAGACTATCAGCAGGACTTCGGTATGAGCATTTAAAGCAGAACTATTATAATAGTGGCAGGCGCATAGGCAATCAATC
The DNA here is from genome assembly GCA_002431845.1 of Prevotellaceae bacterium UBA5903. Classification (GTDB taxonomy): domain Bacteria; phylum Bacteroidota; class Bacteroidia; order Bacteroidales; family Bacteroidaceae; genus Alloprevotella. The sequence goes on from DJEH01000114.1 coordinate 15,783, forward strand.
ACCTACGTACAGCAACCTCTTCCCCTCGGTTAGTGCTGCCACGCAATTAGGTAAGTTGCAGTTGATGCTTGCTTATTCATCGCAAACTGATAGACCCCAATATAGCCAACTATCGAGTAATGTGATATATGGTAATCGCTTTTTGCTAACCTCGGGAAATCCTAATCTGAGAGCTGCCATAAAGCACAATATCAGCGCAACTGCCGTGTACGATTGGGTGCAATTGGTTTTGAAATATAGCCACACCAAAGACGACATTATTTATTGGGGTAAAAAGGTGGCTGAAAACTCTAACGTCACCAAGATTACCTATATCAACCACAATGCTTCCCAACTTAATGCAAGCGTGGTGATGTCGCCAAAAATCAAATTTTGGAATCCAAGGGTGGTGCTAAATCTGACCCAGGCATTCTTTAATTCGGAACATTTACTTGGATATAAACTGAAACAAAACCCATTGCTTTATGCCGACTTTACAAATACATTCAACTTGCCTAAGGGATTTGACTTTACGGTAGATTACCGCCTTAAGACAAGAGGTGCCATACAAAATGTGCGCATGTATAAAGTGACACATTATGTTGAATGTTACCTTAGTAAATCGTTCTTTAAAGACGCACTCACACTTACTATTGGAGGACAAGATTTGCTGAAAAAATCAAACGATAAGGCGCGGATTTATATGGACAACACGCAAATATTTAAATCGGGCTATGGCGATACACGCTACTTCTACTTGAACCTAAATTACACCTTTAATGCAATGCGCAACAAGTATAAGGGAGATAGCGATGTGAACGAAGTGATTAAACGTTTGTAGAATATAAGTAGGTGTTCAAAAATTTATATAATCATGTTCTACATTAATTGATATGAATTTTGAACACCTACTTACTTATTAAGCTATGCAAGTGATAACCTTTATTTATGTGCCTGCTTAATAACAAAAGCACCATTTAACCCTTGGGCTAAATGGTGCTTTATTCATTATTATCTTATGCGATTATGGTTTGTTATTTCACGATAACTTTTTTACCATTTACTATATAGATGCCTTGCTGACCTATGTGTTGTAAACGGCGTCCTTGAAGGTCGTAGATGCTTTGGGTTGCCTTGTTCTCGTCAGAAACAATGGTGTTGATACCTTCTGTTATCTTTGTATACTTGGCAGTGATATCTATATAACCTTCTACAGTTGTATCAAAGTCTTCGTTGCCCGTAGTTGCCGTGAGCACATAGCCACTATATGCGGGTAAGAGCAATGTGAATGCATCACCAGCCTTAACGAGCGTTGTACTTTTCTCTAATACTTTTTCATCTTCGTCAATGCAAGTAACCTTTACGGTGTAGTAAGGTTGTGCGTAGAATGTTGAGATACGGATGGGGTGTCCTGTTCCGCCATTCCAGCCTACGAGGTTGCCATTCTCTGCGCCATCCCAATACATGCCATTAGTGCCCTTGATGTTCCATGTTTCGCCATCACTATTGAGATTGAAGGTGAAGTTTTCGCCCGACGTTTTGCTGGCAGCGGTTGGCTGAGAGCGTTGCAATGTGGGGATATATACACCAAGATACTTATTCTCTACCTTGAAAGTTTTTCCGCTTCCAGTGAGTGTCCATACTGCATTTGGCTTCAAATCTGCATCGCTAATGGCACGATTTACATTCATGTTATCCTCTACCAATCTGTAGCCCGAACGTCCGCTTGCCGTAGTGGCATCGTAAAGTAGATAGCTCTTTCCACTTTCAATCTTAGTTACTGTAGCTCCCACCTTCTTTACACCCGTAATAGCATCGGTGGTGAACACTGCATTGATTGTTACGTCGGCTGCTGGTGTAAGCACATCGCCGTTAGATACATCTGCATTCTTTAGCTCGTAGTATTTAGGAGTGGGCAAAGATACGGTGTATTGTTCGCCAACGTTGCATGCTGTTTCTACATCATCAATGATTGCACCCTTATCGTCTGTGCAATGATATACAATGGCATAAGCCACACGTTTGTAGGTAACTTTATAAACGCTTTCGCCTGTAGACTCCACACTTACAAATTGAGTATTCTTAAACGCTGGGCATTCGTTGGCTGTAATCTCTGCAACCGAAGCTGGGATGCTCTTAACAATAGTACCCAAGTCGTTTCCTTTGTCGTCTACACACTTAAAGGTTGTTACCTTCACCTCTTGAGCAGTCCATTCTGAGCCTTGTCCGCGTGCTGCATCATACGATGCACCATTGATAGTAGAGCCTGCATACACCTCGCCAGAGGGGAGTGGGAATAAACTCTTTCCGTTAATCTTTACACGAAGGTCTTTGTATGCAGGTACGTAGCTCAAAGTGATAGTAGCAGCTGCACTCTTATCAAGCGATACTGGACAACCTTTTTGATTAACATAATCACCTGCTGTGGCAATGTAACGACCGGTTGTAGCATTTTTAAGTTTCAACGATTGAGAACCATCTGCATTTACTGTTGCCTTCTCTACAATCCATGCATTAGCAGCATCATCTGCTGTGCTATGCATGAGGTTGGCTACGTTTGCTTTATCTGCAATAGCCGTAGCGTCAAATCCGTCTACAGCATTGCTAAATGTATAAGTCTTACCCTCTTTAAGATAGTCAAATGTTACAACGGTTCCTGGAGTTTGTCCGTAGTCTTCGAGTGGAGAAAACTCCCATTGTCCACCAGCACCATCTGTGGGTTTGCTATACAAGTTTACTGCAAGACCTTGTCCCGACATAGAAGAGTTGAGATATTGTCCACTCACCTTGTCGCTTGCTATAGAATAATAGTAATTGCTACCTTTGGTGCCGTAGGCACCTGTTCCAAGTTGGAAGTCGTAGTACTTTTTACTGTTGTCGTAGGTCCAACGTCCAGCCGTTGAGTTTGCTGTAGGATTAGGCTTTAATGAACCATTAGGTTGCGCTTTACATACCAAAGCAAAATGTCCTATATTGTTGGGATCTTCCTCAATGCTCCACCACTGATTGTCGTAGTTGGCATCGCCTTGACTTGCTTGTGCATTTGTCCAAATTACGCCAACTTTTGCACCCTTACTGCTATACTGACTAATGAGCGATGAGCCATCTGCCAAGAGTTCTATACATCTGCCTTTGCGTGTTTCATCTGTACCACCTGAGATAATACGATAGTAGTATTTCTTATCAGCAGTATTAACAAAAGGATAAGTGACCTCGGTAGTAGGTTGGGTAGACTGGCCAAGCATCTTATACTTGCAGTAGCGATAATTGCCGTAATTTAACAATGTTGTATCAGCCGTCATACGCTTTTGGAAATCGCTAAAGTCCTTACGTGCTTGGGGTGTCCATCCGTTTTCTGCTATTGCCAAAAGACGAGGCAATGCAAGCCATTCCATATACTTAGCATCCGATACATGCTCTGTCCAGAAGGTGCCTTGTACGCCATAGCTTGTAGCTGCAGGTGGGTTGGTTTCGTAGGTCTTTTGTACGTTATCCGAACCATCGCCCGCTCCTGGAGGGTCGAGTTCGCTATTGCCTTGCTTACGATTGATGTAGTATGGACCCCAAGGAGTATATATACTTGCCAAACCAAGTTCGTTTGCTTTAGCCACTGCTGCCTCAGGACCTGTCCAACAGAACACAGTTGCACCTGTGGCCTTCATAAGGTTGAGGTCGGCACCACTTGCTGTAATAGCTTCATTCCAAACGGCAAGTTTACGACCTTTTGACTGTACAAAGTCTGCCATTTCTTTTATAAAGTGACTTTGCAATTGTCGGTAGTCGGTAAGCCCAAGTTTGCTATACATCTCTTGGCATTCCTTGTTGTTTTTCCACGCGCTTACAGGGCACTCATCACCACCAATGTGTATATATGTGCTAGGAAACAAGTCGATTAGTTCGCTCAAAATATCCTTAGTGAATTGCACCGCTTTAGGGTTAGCCACATTCATCACATCAGAGTAGATGCCACCATCTATTTGCACTGTATGTGTGCCTTGTGGGGTGCAACTAAACTCTGGATAAGCAGCAAGCGCAGCACAGAAGTGTCCAGGCATATCAATCTCAGGAATTACCTCTATATGACGTGCCTTTGCATAAGCAACTACGTCCTTAATCTGCTCTTGGGTATAAAAATAAGGGCCATATGGCTTGTTAATCCAATACTGTGTGCGTTCGTCCATATCGGTGAAACGACAGTTTGGAGCTATACTTGCCACTGATGTGAGTTTGGGGTATTTCTTAATCTCTACGCGCCATCCTTGGTCGTCACTTAGGTGCCAATGAAACGCATTGAGCTTGTAGTACGACATAACGTCTATCATGCGTTTCACCTCTTCTGCTGTAAAGAAGTGGCGCGAAACATCGAGCATGAAACCACGATAAGCAAAGCGAGGTTCATCGGTTATGCTTACTATTGGCAATGAAAACGAAGTAATCTTGGCATCTTTCACCCCTGCCATAACGTTGGCTGGAAGCATCTTCTTAATGCTCTGAAAAGCGTAGTAAAAACCTAATGCACTCTTTGCTTGAACCTTTACACCAGCACTTGTTACATCTATCTTATACCCACCTTCTTTCAGCGTGTTTGTGGTGGGCAAGAGCGATACTTGCACAAGGGCATTTGCATCATCTGCGGCCACAATAACGCTATTGCCCGTGGCATACTGATAGTCATTAGCGAATTGATTTACCTCGCTAACTGACGATTCGTCGAGCGAAGTATAGCTAATTGTAAACTGTGAGGGCAATGACAATGTGCCCGATTTTACGGTCATCGTTTTAGGACGTGGCGTAAGATTAACAAACGTCTGTGCCCATGTTGTAATTGGTAACAACGAGAGCAACATCAAAAAACAAAGTAAACGATGTTTCATGTTTTTCTGTTTTGTATTAATTATTAGTGAGTTTGTACGCAAAGATAGGTATTTGCTTATGAATGTGCAACTTTAAACGGAATGATTAAAGTTGGAAGCACACAAAAAAACTCGTGAACACACAACAAACAAGCCTAAACTTAGCTTTTTTGTTCATTTGTTCACGAGCTTTTGGACTTCGCTATTTTAGCTTATTAGCATCTCAGTTATCAGTCGTTGTCACGGTTTCCACCCATAAATATTAGTATGTAATATACCAATGTAGCCAACGAACTTAGTGCTGCCACTACATAGGTATAAGCAGCCGAGCGTAGGGCTGATACTGCCATAGGATGCTCATAGTTTGACGTGATGCCTGCACTTTCAAGCCACTTTGTGGCACGTCGGGATGCGTCTATTTCAACCGGTAAAGTGATAAAACTAAAGAGGGTTGTTAGAGCAAATAGCACAATGCCCAATAGCAATATTGAGGGCATAACATGTATAAGCAATATGCCTGCCAATAGCACCCATTGCACCCAATTTGAAGCAAACGACACCACCGGAACCAAGGCCGAACGCATGGTGAGCGGGCCATAAGCCACTGCATGTTGCACTGCATGGCCACACTCATGGGCTGCTACTGCAGCAGCTGCTACCGAACAACCATTATAAACGGCTGGAGAAAGATTTACCGTAGCATTAGTTGGATTGTAGTGGTCGGTAAGGTAACCAGGGGTGCTTGTCACTGTTACATTGTAGATGCCATTGTCGCGAAGCATTTTCTCTGCCACCTCGCGCCCGGTCATGCCTGATGACAAAGGCATGTTTGAATACTTTTTGAATTTGCTGTTAAGATTAGCCTGCACGATGTAGCTTACAAGTGCAATGGCTATAAAAAGAAGGAGATACATGATTGTTAAGAATATGTTTCGATTATGTTTTTACTATAAAGAGCAGATGGCATAGAAACGTGTGCTTTCACAAGCAAGAAGCACTACTTTTTTCTTCCTAACTTGCTCATTACAAAGTCAAGGCACTCGCTCATTATTTGTGCACCAAGCAACCTTAGCAAAGCCATATATACAATAGCAGCCACTGCTATCTTAGTTAGTATGCTAAAATATACATTGCTTGCCAACGGAGTGGCCACCAGCCATGCCACCGCCATGGCTACAAGTGCTATCAGCGTAAAGGGCAATATGTCGCGCAAGGCATGAAGCAAAGGCAACTTTATGAGGCGGAACACAAAATAGTGCCACACCAAAAGCCACAACGTATTGACAACTACGTATGCCACCACCATTGTTTCTACACCATAGGGATACAATACAAGTAATAGCAACATCTGTACCAAACATTGCGCTATGGTATTCCACATAAATACATTGCTTCGTCCCTGGCTCACAACAAAGTTTGAATAGAGCGAGGCTATGGGAACGAAAGCTCCACCCACGCAGAGTATTTGCATGAGATGTGCACTCACAAGCCACTTGGAGGTGATGGTAATGGTGATAAATTCGGGTGCTACAAGTGCCAAGCCAAATAAACAGGGACAGGAAAGAAACGCTGTGAGACGAAGCATTTTTCTAAACACACGTTGCATACGCTCTGGCTCATCGTAAGACAAACGTGCAAACAATGGTTGTGTCACACTCCACACCATGCCCGTAAGCATTGTGTATCCCATGCCTGTCCACTTGTTGGCTTGATTGTAATATCCTACGGTTTTTTCGCCATAAAAACGGCCAAAAAAGATGCTAAAGATATTGTTGTTGATGTGGGTAAAGATGTTTGTTGCAAGGAGTTTTGAACTAAATCCTATCATGCCACGCAAGGGACGTAAGTCGATGTGCCATGTGGGATGCCAGTCGGCAAACCACCAACTACCCACCGTAAGCATTAAGCAGAACACTAAATTCTGAATGGCTATACCCCAATAAGCAAAGCCTTTCCATGCCAAAACAACGCCTATTACTCCCGAACAAACAAGCGCCACCATGGTGATGATTGCAGTTTCACGTACACGCATATTACGAAAGAGCCATGCACGCGGTGAAGTGTTGAGAGCTGATATTACAAAACTCAAAAAAGATAAGCGAGCCAGCGGTATTAAAGCTGGTTGCCTATACCATGCTGCTATGAGTGGAGCCGAAAAGAAAAGTACCACGTAAATACTCACACTACATAGCACATTAAACCAAAATACGGCATTATAATCGGCATCCGTCACCACTTTTTTGCGGTTCAAGCCCGAGATAAATCCGCTCTCTTGTAGTGCCGATGCTATGAGTGTAAAGATGGTAAGCATGCCCACCATACCATAATCGGCAGGCGAGAGCAAACGCCCTAAGAAGATGCCAAATACAAGGTTAAGGGCTTGTTGTGCACCACTGTTGATGCTTCCCCATAACAGTCCGTTGGCCGTTTTTTCTTTTAATGATTTTGCTGTCATTCTATGTGTAGATAGAGAGGTTTAGATGCACAAAGCTATGGCAGTTAGCAAGGCAAAGATGAGCATATTACGCGAGGTCTGTCCTAATATTTTGTTTAGCTCTCGCCCTTTATTTATTTGCAACATTTTGCGCCACGTTAGGTAATGTGGCAATAGGTAGAAGAGAGGCAAAGCAGCCGTCCAACCATGGCCATAAAAGGCTGCAATAGCTACACACACATAGCCCGCAATGCCCAACAGCAGATAAAACATGCCACCAAACCGCTCGCCCAACACCACGATGAGCGTACGCTTACCACTCACAGCATCTTGTTCGCGGTCGCGATAGTTATTGAGTACAAGCAGTGTATCTGTTACAAGTCCACACCCCGAAGCAAGCCACCATGCCGAGGGCGAAACGCTGAGTGCTTGCACATAATAAGTGCCACAAACGGGCACAAAGCCGAAAAATACCCATACAAGCAAGTCGCCACAGCCCATATAAGATAACAATGTGGTGTAGAGAAACGCGAATACTACGCATGCCACCCCTATAAGCACCAATCCCCATCCGCCGTAGGGCAATAGGCAACACCCCACGACACAAGCTGCAATAAGTACCACCACTATGCCTCGTTGCATAGCTTTGGGACTTATCCACCCTTGTGAACAAGCACGTTCGGGACCCAAGCGGTCCTCGCGGTCGGTACCTTTTTTATAATCGTAAAGGTCGTTAATAAAGTTGGCTGCCACCTGCATTAAAGCAGCAAAAAGGCAGCACAACAACGAGGGTATCCACTTGCCTTTCCCTTCGCTAAATGCCAAAGCTATGGCAGTTACAACGGGCAATAGAGCCGCTGTGAGCGTTTTGGGGCGCGAAGCAAGTATCCAATATTTAAGCATAAAATAATGATGGTTGAACAATAAATATTAAGCCCCCAATAGTTTATTTTTCGGGCAAGAAATCAAGTAGCATCTTCAAGGACTTTTCGTCCTTCCAACTCCAAAAGCGGTTCTCCTTTAACACCTTAAATGCTTGCATTTGGTCCTTACTTACAAAGCCTTTAAACTGTGTTTCGTTGGCTTTAATAACGAGGCCTTTGATGTTAAAATAGTATGTGTTGATGAGTGGAATGCCCGATTCGTCGTTTCGTTTCTGCGTATCAAGATTCAGAAAGATGTTGCTATCAGGCATATCAAAGTTGTCCATGCCTTTTCCACCATCGGTTTCTTCGCGATAAAGCGGCATATTTACGTGGGTTACGCGTAACAAGTAATTATCGCCTTTTTGCGCAACTACACGCCCCATCACAGAGTCTACCTTCATAAACCGAATGCTATCTTCAAACACCACCCCCGTGATGTTTTTGACGTAAGCACGCATCACTTTGTTGGTTTTATCATCGATATAAACCAACGAACCATCCTTCAAGAATATGTTGGCCTTTGCCTTTACGTAGCGACCGAAAGGCTGCATTATTTTGGCATCTTTAAACTTTGGAAAGAGTACCGATGTTTGACTACGTTGTTCCTCTTGCACTTGTTGTGCTCTTACACCCACACAGCATAGCAGACATAAAAGCATGATTATAAAGTGTTTCATTCTGCTTGTAATTTCTTTATAACAAATTCTTTTATAAACTCAGCTGTACGCTCTATGCCCAACACCGATGAGTTGATACAGAGGTGATAAGTGTCTGCTGCTCCCCAAGTACCCGAGCTGTAAAAGTTGTAGAAGTTGGCACGTTCGCTATCGCCTTTCTCAATTATGTCTTGTGCTTTAGCCTCATTACAGTTATTCCATTTCATCACATTGGCTATACGATCTTTCATATCGGCAGCTATAAACACATTGACGCAGCGAGGATTGTTGCGCAACACATAGTCGGCGCACCTCCCGATAAATATGCACGAATGTTGGCTTGCTGCTTTGCGTATGGCATCGCTCTGTATACGAAACAAATTTTCGTTTGAGAGTTCATTGTCATAGTAAGTGGCGCCACCACCAAAAAATGGTATAATGTTGCCCAACGTGCGCAAAAAGCGGTTTTTCTCGTCATTTCGTTCAAACACTTCTGTGCAGAAACCGCTTTCTTTGGCGGCAAGTGTTAGTATCTCACGATCGTAGTAAGCTATGTTAAACTCCTTGGCAAGGATATGCCCAATGGCGCGTCCACCACTGCCCAAAGAGCGACCTATGTTGATAACAAAAGGTTCATCAATGTGTATGTTTTTATTGTTAGTTTCCATAGTTTTAAACAGATGTTTTTAGTTAAACGGCTGCATTATTTTTTATATTCTTTTTAAACTTTTTTATTTGTAATACAAGCAGTGTGATAGCAAGCACCGACGCCAAAGCGTCTGCCACTGGTGCTGCATGCCACAATCCTTCAAGCGGGTCAGTATAGATATGTGGCAATATCAGTATAGCTGGCACAAGGAATATGAGCTGACGTGTAAGCGAAAGGAAGATACTCTTTGCCGCATAGCCAATACTCTGAAAGAAAGCCGTTGATACTATCTGAATGCCCACAATGGGGAACATCATTATCATGCAAGTGAGAGCATGCGACGCTGTTTGGACAAGTTCGGGCGAATCCTTGGCAAAGAGCGTAACGAATGGTGTGGGGAAAAACATACCTATAATAAAGCCTGTCATTGTAATGATGGTGCCCACACAAAGTGCACGCTTTAGAACACTCATCACGCGGTCGTAGCGCTTTGCACCAAAGTTGTAACCAGCAATAGGTTGCATGCCTTGGTTCAGCCCGATTACAACCATTACAATAAAGAGTATCAAACGGTTGCAAATGCCAAATGCACCCACTGCCACGTCGCCACCATAAGTGGTAAGGCTACGAGTCATCAATGCTGCCACCATGCAAGCACAGAGGTTGATAAGAAACTGAGGTAGTCCAACAAGCAATGCCTCTTTTACTATCTTCATGTCGAGCTTAATGATGTCGCGACGTAAATGGATAAGATCGGCCTTATTTGAAAATAGCTTTATCTGCCACATCAACATGCACAACTGTGCCAAAATAGTGGCACAAGCTGCACCACGAATGCCCCAATCTAACACAAAGATAAACAATGGGGCAAACAAACAGTTGAGCAATACTGTGCCAAAAGTGGCAAACATAGCCTTCTGCGGGCGGTTGGTAGAACGCAGCATGGCATTGAGTCCTAAATACATGTGTGTCACCACATTGCCCACCAATATTATCGACATAAAACTGCGTGCATAGGGCAGAGTTACATCGCTCGCTCCAAAGAACCTTAGGATTGGGTTGATAAATACAAGCAATAGCATGCCTAAAACGATACCCAACGAGAGGTTCATGATTACCACATTGCCCAATATTTTTTGAGCAGTTGCATAGTCTTTTTGTCCCAACTTAACACTCATCAATGTAGCTGCACCCACACCTACCATAGCACCAAACGCTGCAGTGAGCGACATGAGTGGACTGGTTAATGCCAAGCCCATAATAGCTTCTGGACCTACACCTTGACCTATAAATATGCCGTCAATAATGTTGTAGACAGACGAGGCTGCCATGGCCACTATCGCAGGTATGGCATACTGCAAGAGTAGGCTACCCACGGGCTTTTCGGACAAAACGTTGAATTGGTTTGTTTTTGATGTTTGCTTCATAATTGTGCAAAGTTACAAATATATGTGCTTGATTAAGCAGATTAATGTTTTAAAAAATAAAAAAGAGAGGGAATTATATAGGCTTTCTTATACATCATAACAGCACCTTATACAACAGAGTATTGGCACATTATGCCCCCAAATTAAATAGCTGCTTTGCTCAAAACAAAAGCATTTAATGATGAATATACAGAAAAATTAAGACTTTTTAAAATATGTGATATTAAATGCTTAACTTTGCACGTGTTTCCTCCCTTTGCACATATTGTAACATGTGCCTAATGAATGGTATGTTAGGGAAATCATCTCTTACTTAAGTAACTAAAACTTAACAAACAAATAATGGGTTATTCAAACTTTGCGCCTCGTATAGTTAGCGAACTGAGGCATTACAACAAAGAAAAATTTGCCGCCGACCTCATGGCAGGTCTCATTGTGGGCATCGTAGCATTGCCTTTGGCCATAGCCTTTGGTATTGCCTCAGGTGTTTCGCCCTCGCAAGGCATTCTTACGGCAATTATTGGTGGTTTTATCGTTTCAGCACTTGGCGGAAGCCGCGTGCAGATTGGCGGACCTACGGGTGCATTTATCGTTATCATCTACGGCATTGTTAGCAATCCTGCGTTGGGACTATCGGGCTTAATGCTTGCAACGATGCTTGCCGGCGTATTTTTAATACTCCTCGGCGTGTGTAGGTTGGGCACCATCATCAAGTTTATTCCCTACCCCATCGTGGTGGGCTTTACAAGTGGTATCGCCGTTACAATTTTTACTACACAGATTAAAGACCTCTTCGGACTGACTATTGACGGCAAAATGCCTGGTGATTTTCTGTCGAAATGGGGCATCTACTTTCAAAATTTCAGTACGATTGGTTGGGTTACAACAGCCGTTGGTTTGTTGAGCATTTTGCTTATTATCCTCACGCCAAAAGTGTCTAAAAAAATCCCAGGATCGCTTGTTGCCATCATCGTAATGACCATCGGTGTGTACTTTTTAAACGCTAACACAACGATGCACGTGAGTACTATTGGCGACCAATTTGGCGAGATAAAGGCCTCTATCCCCTCGTTGCAAATGCCCAATCTTAGCTGGGAAAGCGTAAAAGGACTCTTCCCAACAGCCATGGTAATAGCTGTGTTGGGTGCCATTGAGTCGTTACTCTCTGCCACAGTAGCCGATGGTGTGTGTGGCGATCACCACAACTCAAACCAAGAACTCATCGGACAAGGCGTGGCCAACCTCTGCACTCCGCTCTTTGGCGGTATACCCTGTACAGGCGCTATAGCCCGCACCATGACCAACATCAACAATGGTGGTCGCACCCCTGTGGCAGGCATTGTTCATGCCGTTGTGTTGCTCATCATCTTCTTGGTGCTCATGCCTTTGGCTGCTTACATCCCCATGTCATGCTTGGCTGGAGTATTGGTTATTGTGTCGTACAACATGAGTGGTTGGCGCACCTTTGCACAACTGATGAAGAACCCTAAGAGCGATGTTATCGTGTTGTTCATCACCTTCTTTCTCACCGTTATCTTCGACCTCACCATTGCTATCGAAGTGGGTCTGCTCATTGCCTGTCTGCTCTTTATGAAACGTATGGCAGAGTCTACTCAAATCAAAGTGATAGCCGACGAAATCGACCCTAACGACGAAACCGACGCTGAGGTGCACGAGGAACATCTCATCATACCCAAGGGGGTTGAGGTGTACGAAATCAATGGACCTTACTTCTTTGGCATCGCCAACAAGTTTGAAGAGCTTATGGCCAACATGCAAGACCGACCCAAAGTACGCGTTATCCGCATGCGCCGTGTGCCGTTTATTGACTCTACAGGTATTCATAACTTGCAAAACCTTTGCGAAATGAGCCACCGCGAGGGTACGCACATCGTACTTTCGGGAGTAACACCCAACGTTTACAACGTGCTTGAGCACAATGGTTTCTGCCATCTATTAGGCAAAGACCACATCTGCCCCAACATCAATGTGGCACTCGAACGCGCTGCATCTATCGTTAAACGCGCTTAAAACATTTATTCTTGATAAATCACAGCATACTTTTATATGCTGTGATTTATTGATATTTGCAGCAAAACATTGCTACAACATTTACGTAAAAAGAGAACGTTCAGACAGGTCTATTCTGTAATATAATAGAACCATCTGAACGTTCTCTTTTTGTATTAAAACAAATAAAATTGCAATTGCATTATCCCTTATGTTCTGCCTTGTTATAGCAACATCTACAAAGGGGTTCGTACTCGTCTTTTTCGCCAAGAAGCACCTGCTGTTCGGCCTTTACAATGCGATGCGAAACATGAGCAAGATTGCCACATTTTACACAAATAGCATGAACCTTGGTAACGTCCTCTGCGATAGCCATGAGTTTAGGCATGGGGCCAAAGGGGTTACCCTTAAAGTCCATGTCCAACCCTGCTATGATTACACGCTTGCCACTATCGGCAAGTTCGTTGGCTACCTCCACTATTGAGTCGTCAAAAAATTGGGCTTCGTCAATGCCTACCACTTGGGCGTTTGATGCTAACAATAGGATGCTACGTGCCGACTCAACAGGAGTAGACGATATAGAGTTGGCATCGTGCGATACCACATCCTCGTCGGAATAACGTGTATCGAGCGCGGGTTTGTATATTTCAACACGCTGTTGAGCAATGCGTGCACGCTTTAAACGACGTATCAATTCCTCAGTCTTGCCCGAGAACATTGAGCCACATATCACTTCTATACGCCCCTGCTGAAGCGTAAGGATATTGTTTTCTTCTTGAAACACTTTATGCTGTATTTGGGTTAATCCAATAATATATTCTGCATTCAATAGCATAGAAAAAAAACGAGCGTAGGGTGAGGTATTTGCTACTATTTCACACAACACTCGTTTTTATCAATATGCCTTTTATTTAAAGTTCTGTAAGGTCTACAAAATAGCCTCTTTTCTTGCGTTCTTCAATGAGTTGCTTAAGCTTTTTCTGACGGTCTTTAGCCACCCAATGGCGAGCAAACACATTAGGTATTGCCACACCCAAAGCGATGCACATAATAGTAATGGCCGACCCCATACCAAACTTCATAGCATTGGTTAATTCGCCTACCACACCATTCATCTCAATAAGGCCTACCAATGCACGATACATCAGCACACCTGGTACCATAGGAATTACGCTTGGTATAGAAATAACGTGGTTAGGAGCATGAACCCAATGAACAGCCTTTACAGCAATCACACTGGCCAATGCACTGCCCGCCAACGAACCAATAGCAAGTCCCATATCAAGCCCTATATTATCGTTTGAAGGACCGAGATTTACAAAGTTACGTGTACACACTGCTATAATACCACCAATAGCAACCACCCACAATAAGCGGCGCGGAATATTGAATATCATAGAGAATCCCATAGCCGAAATAGCAGCGGCGGCGGCATAACTGATGTAAGAGTTGTGGGGTATCATTGGTATGGTATAGAACTGGCTCAAATCAAAGTTAGATAACTTTAAGAAGAAAGCTATACCAAACGACATTGCCACTATCATCAAGAAGGTGTTAATGGCACGTGTTAATCCCACCTGTATGTAGTTGTCGAGCATATCATCAACAAAGTTTATCAAAGGAACACCTGGCACAATAAACAATGCACATGCCAAAAGAGGATGCAAAGGAGTGTCGGTCCATGATGAAGGCAAATAAGTAGTTGCCCATGCTATCAACGTGCTTATAAAAGCTGCTATGGCTATGCCCATATAGTTATTAAGTCCTTTGCGCAACATAAGTCCGCGTAGGTACATACCAATAGCTGCTGCAAACGAGGCATAGAAGAAGGCTGTCCAGTCGCATCCAAACTGAATACAGAAGCCACCACACGCAAAGCCCGTACCTATGGCTACTTGCACGGGGGTGTAGTTGCGAGGACGTCGTGCTATCTGCTCTAATTCCTCTGCATATTGTTCAATACTATAATCTTCGCGTATGGCTTTCCACGACAACTTGCTTATGAGCGAAATGGTTGTCATGTTTATACCATGCTTATCGCAACGTTGGAACTTGGTGAACGAGTGTTCGTCATCGCTGAGGTTTACCATCAGCATATTGTACTGCACATAGATGTGTAGATGCTCTTCAGGCAGTCCTAAGAAAGCCGCAACGCGGTTCATGTTTCTTACGATACGATTGGTATCGGCTGCACTTTCTACCAATAGCTGGCCTGTGCGCAAAAGTAAATCGAGCTTATGACGTATCAATTGCTCCCTTGTCAGTTCGGTGTTGTCTGTCATTTATTTGTTGTTTGTTATGTTTTTCCTACTAAATTGCAAAAGTACAAAAAAAAAGTGAAAGTCTTTGTAAATGAGTGTGCTACTCACTGCTTAAGAGATATTTAATGCTATATAAGCGCAAAGTTGATGAATGAAGTTGATAAATATGGATTTTTATAACTACTTTTGCAACGAACTATTAATTGTAAATCAACAAACGCTATTATGGATTCTGCAGAACTCTTTCGTTGGATACTTGAGAACCTTGACTATTGGGTGGTAACCATCTTTATGGCTATTGAAAGTTCGTTCGTACCTTTTCCGTCGGAGGTAGTAGTGCCTCCCGCAGCCTGGAAAGCCATGGACCCAACGAGTGGGATGAACATTGTTTTAGTGGTGATATTTGCCACCATTGGTGCCGATTTAGGCGGACTTATTAACTACTTTTTAGCTAAGTGGCTAGGGCGTCCCATCATATACAAGTTTGCCGATAGCCGCTTGGGGCACATGTGTCTTATCGATCGCGAGAGCGTTGAAAAGGCCGAAGAGTTTTTCCGTAAACACGGTGCTACCTCCACTTTCTTTGGCAGATTGGTGCCCGCCGTGCGCCAACTCATAAGCATACCAGCGGGATTGGCTGGCATGAACTTGGGCAAATTCTTGCTCTATACCACATTGGGTGCTGGCGTATGGAACTCTGTTTTAGCACTACTTGGTTGGGGCATATTCCGCTACACCGACCTCAAAACAACCAACGATGTTTACCTACTTGCCTCAAAATATAGCCACGAAATAGGCTACATTCTTTTAGCTCTTGCCGTTGTAATTGTGGCTTTCCTTGCTTATAAAGGATTGAAAAAGAAAAAGTAAACCGACCCATATAATTGAGGTTGACAACTATGAGTCTTTTTAAAAGAAAAATATATATAGCTTGCGCTCTGTCTGTGCTTTGCTGCATGGGCAGGGCGCAAGTGGTTATTGATTGCGACAGTGCTCTTCATCAGTCCGAAACTTGCTGCGAAGTGCCAAAACCAGCCCTCAATTGTGCTACCACCACAAATTGCTTACCCCAAAAAGTCACTACGCGCCAATGGTTATGGGGCATTGGTAGGAGTAGTTTGCTCGACACTTACTTGTCGCCACTCACCTACACTGGCACCAATTTTTCCCTACTCTATCGCACCGAACGACCTGCTCATTGGGGCAAGGAAAAGGTAAGCGTAAAGAGCCACTACAGCCTACACACATGTTATGCAAAGTCGCCTACCGACGACGGAAAGGCTTTCGACGTTGAGATGTCTGCGCTTGGCGGATGTCACTACAACTGGCATTTCGCTGCTTGGCGCGTAGCCTTGGGCGGACTGGTTGAGGGTTCGGGAGGCTTTACTTACAACACACGCAATGGCAACAACCCTGCACAAGCCCGCATAGGTGCATCTTTTTTAGCCTCAACCATCGTAAGCTACCAATTTAATTTCTTTAAACGTAAAGCCACTGCAAGCCTTGAGATGAACGCACAGATAATGGGAGTTCAGTTCTCACCAACCTATGGGCAGTCGTACTATGAGATATTTTCTTTAGGACATACAAGTGGCATTATCCACTTTACCCACCCCGCCAATTGTCCCACAGAACAGCTACTTGCCACCCTTACCCTACCCATTAAGCGTGCCAATAT
The DNA here is from genome assembly GCA_002431845.1 of Prevotellaceae bacterium UBA5903. Lineage (GTDB taxonomy): Bacteria > Bacteroidota > Bacteroidia > Bacteroidales > Bacteroidaceae > Alloprevotella. The sequence goes on from DJEH01000114.1 coordinate 32,656, forward strand.
TACAGTGGGCTATATGGCCGACATTAGGCAGAGTAAGCTGGGAGGGCTCAAGCGTCATGCTTGGCGAAATAGTTTTATGATAGGTTATACACGTCAATTCAAACGTTTATGATGAGATTTCTATACGTACTGATTAGCTTGCTGCTTACGTTATCGCTCAGTTCGTGCGTTACCGAAGAGGTTGAATCAAACACCAAATTAGGCAACTTTAATGCCTTGTGGTCCACGCTCGACCAGCACTATTGCTTTTTCGACTACAAGGCACAACACTATGGACTTGACTGGCAAAAGGTGCGCGAGCAATACAAGCCTATGGTATCCGAAAAGATGAGCAACTACCAATTGTTCGAAGTGCTTTCGGCCATGACATACGAACTAAAAGATGGTCACGTTAATCTGAGCGCATCGCACAATGTGAGTAGATACGGCGATTGGTACGACAACTACCCAACGAACCAAAGCGACTCCTTAGAGCGCATTTACCTTGGAAAGAGTAATGAGTACCGCACGACGGCCGGATTAAAGTATAAGGTTCTGAAGAACAATGTGGGATATGTGCGTTGTACCACATTTGAAACTCTTTTCGGCGATGGCAATCTTCAAGAGATGCTACGCTATCTTGCCACTTGTGACAAACTTATCATCGACATCAGGAGCAATGGTGGAGGTATGCTAACAGCGGCAGAAAAGCTTGCATCGCTCTTCATCAACGAAGAGACAACGGTGGGCTATATGTGTCATAAAACAGGAACGGGGCACAACGACTTTTCAACACCAGAGCCTATTAAGCTCAAGCCCTTCGTGGGGTTGAGGTGGCAAAAGCCCGTTATTGTTCTCACTAATCGGCGTAGTTATAGTGCAGCCAACTCGTTTGTAATGTTTATGAAAGGGTTGCCAGGAGTTACCATCTTGGGCGACTGCACAGGTGGCGGAGCGGGTATGCCCTTTTCATCTGAACTTCCTAATGGGTGGACTATTCGGTTTTCGGCATGCCCCATGTATAACCGCGATATGCAACTCACCGAAATGGGCATAGAGCCCGACATAAAAGTAAATATCAGCTCAAGCGATTATGAGCGGGGTATAGATACTATTATAGAAGAAGCTATAAAACTCTGAAACACTGGTAAAACACGTTTTATTTTAAACCTACACAATATACGTAATAAAATAATGGCATTCTGCCTTTGTTTGAAAAAACAAAAGTAGGATGCCATTATTTTATTACACAAGATTACGTTGTTTCGTCCTCTGAATTACCAGCAACTTTTATGCATGCTTCGTATAGCGATTTGTAGAATTTATGATGGCACAATGTGCTAACAGAACCCAAAATAATGAGCTTAAATCGTGCACGAGTTATAGCCACATTCATGCGTCGATAGTCGGACAGAAAGCCTATTTGTCCCTCTTCGTTGGCACGCACAAGACTTACCAACATCACGTCACGCTCTTGTCCTTGAAAAGCATCAACCGTATTTACCATTATCTGCCCTCGCAAAGGTCGGAGTTTATCGTCGCGCCTTATAAGCGAGCGCAAAAGCTGCACTTGTGCTCTATAAGGCGATATAATGCCAAAGTCTACACGCTCTTCGAGCAAGCGCCTGCACCCCATGCGTGCCACATACTGATGGAGCACTTGCAGCGTAAGCAAAGCCTCTTCGCGGTTGATGCGCCCATAGTTGTTGCCCACAAATTGCTCGTGGTGTGGCACAACAAGGCTTTGTGTGTTATCGTTTTTAAGAGCTAAGCCACTGCCATCATCGTTTGCAAGAGGTTGATTATCGGTGTCTATCCACATCAACGGAGCGTCTATATCATCGAGCAAAGAGCGGTGCTTCACTTCAGGAGCAGCCTCAAGTTGGCCATTATAAAACCAATCGGACGAAAAGCGCATAAGCGTTTCGTTCATGCGATATTGCACCTTTAGCAGTCGCACCACAGCAGGACAATGCTCTGCCACCTGCTGCATGAGCGTATGCGAAAGTCCACCCCTCATGGCCTCTACACTCTTTACTGTAGGCGGCAATTGTTGATGATCGCCTGCAAAGACCACACGGTCGGCTTTAGCAATAGCCACCCAGCATGCAGGCTCAAGTGCCTGTGCAGCCTCGTCAATAAAAAGCGTGTGGAAATGCTGACCTGCGAGCAAAGCGTTGGCAGCCCCCGTTAGTGTTGATGCTATCACACGCGAATTGTCAAACAAACTGTGGCGAATGCGCATTTCAAGTTCGTCTGCACGCTCACGCAGGCGAGCTATCTTTTGGTGAAAATTACCGTCTCTTCCTTTGCGCGGAAGGCTGTAAAGTTGTCGAATGGTACGACGTAATTGCCACAAGTCGGGGTAGTCGGGGTGTTGTTCAAACCGGTGTTCATAAGTATTGGCAAGCATCCTCTCAGTGATACGACTCGGATTGCCAATGCGCAACACCGATATGCCACGCATACCAATCTGCTCGCATATCCAATCGACCGCTGTGTTGCTCTGTGCGCACACCATTACTTGTGGTTCGCGACGCAACACTTCGCTTATGGCCTCAACAAGCGTTGTGGTTTTGCCAGTTCCCGGAGGTCCGTGAACCACCAACACATCTTTAGCCACCAACACATCGCGCACAGCTTGTTGCTGCGAGGCATTGAGCCACGGAAACGAAGGGGGCATGGCACTCGCTGTGCCCCACGATGGTGCTATCTGACCATGAAATATGTCGCGCAAGGTGGCTAATCTGTTGTTCTTAGCTTCCATTACATGGCGCATTGCATCAAACATCACGCGGTACGAATAATCGTCGAAATGCAGTTGAACCCCCAAGCGCTCCACACGCTGCAATTGTGCCAAAGCAGCCTCACCAGGCAATTCTACCACCATTTTATCAGCCTCGGCGTAGCTCACCGTGGCTTTAAAGGCTAAAAAATGCAAGCCTCCTGTGGCATCTTGACTAAAGAAGCACACTTGCTTACCATACTCAAAGTTGTGTTCTATGTCGGTATCTTCGCTGCGCGACACCTCCACAACAAAGCGGTTGAGCGAGTTGTAATAGCTGCGTCCCAATGCCACGGGCAACCAGCAATCGCCTCGTTTTACCTTACGTCCCACCCCCATCAAAGCAGTGTCTTGCTCAAAAGTTTTCTTTTCATTCTCATATTCTATGCGCAAGAGCGAGTAGAGTTTTTCAAGGCTCACGCCTTGATTTTTGCTATTTTCAGGATGAGGATGTTGCATAAAGAAGTATATAAAAGTTTGTTCTTTAAAAAGGTATATTCATTTAATACTCACGTCGTTCTACACTCACGCCAATCATAGCGTTGTTGCCTATTTTAAACTCTGCTGCTGCGCCAAAACTGCTCGTTGGCTGGTCGAAAAAAACAGGAAAGTGTAGCTTGCGCTGCTGCTGAAAAGTTGTGGCACGGGGCAAGAACGATTTCTGTCCAAAAGCATAGAGATTAATGCGGTCGGAAAGTTGGTAAGCCAACACACCTCCCACTCCTACGTTGGTCATACGCCACATACCCCAATCAAAGTTTGTGGCTGTAATGCCTGCTGCCACCGAAAGGCGCTTGCTCAATGGCACTACGTAGGCAAAGGCTGCCGACTGTCCAAAGCCCACGCCCTTGGGCGCGTGCTTGCCCAATCCAGCCGTTAAACTCAAGCCAAACTGCGCATTAAAGCCCTCGTGCAACCGCCAACTTGGGTCGTAACCATTGGGCAAAATGCCACCTAAGCCATAGGCACCCATGCTAAGCACAGGCACATTCCATGGCAGCGGCAAACGGCTATTTGCTACCTTGCCAGCAAGCGACAAACTGTCGCTATCCAAGCTATCTTGTTGTACTTGCATAAAGGCATCGTTCCATTGGCGATGCTGTGTGGCCCCATCTGTTTGGGCATGGAGTGTACACGTAGCAAGCAAACAGATTATAAAAAGGCACAAGTGTTTCATACTACTTATTTTTGAGATAAATGCCCCTATTTTTTACTTTATTTCTTAAATGCAATGGGCATTTTATTGTATCTGCAAAAGTATATAGAAAATGCCAAACAAGGCATGAAAAATAGCTTTTAAAAGTTTAATTAATGCTGAAGAAATGCATAAAAATACTTTTTAATGAATAGAATATTCGTACCTTTGCTCCCGATTAAACTACATAAAGACTACTATCTTATGCGCAAAATATTATTGATTACTATAGCATTCATTTTCTGTACACTCCAACTCTTTGCAGGCTCGCCTTGGCTCAAACGCCCATTGCGCTTTGTGAGTGCCGATAGTGTGCTTGTGTGGGGATACGACGGACGCGACTGCCGAAACATCGCTTTAAAGTGTAGCAAAGATGCTATGGTCTACCCCATTCTGCTCACTCAGAAGGAGTGGAAAGAGCGCAAACACATCTATAAAGAGTGGATTACTACGAGCAGAAAAATAAACAATGTGGGCGAGTTTGATGCGGCAGATAATGACCATACCATGTATGATGTGGCAACTGCACTTACGCGTGCTATGCAACTATTTCGCATGCAAGGAGATGCGCAATATGCCGATTTTGCCGAGCGAACGCTATACAACGCGGTGATGCACACTGCCAATGATAGCACTTTGATTCAAGGTAGCATTGAACGACAATTGGCGGCAAACTTGCTCTTTACGATGCCCGGACTCATATATGCTACCTCGCCCGACAACGACGTGTATGTTAATATCTATACCAACTCAACAGCAAGTATCCGCACAGCAAGCCTGAACTTTACGCTTGATCAAATAACGAATATGCCACTAAGCGGAAGTGTAAAATTGCGTTTCAATAACCTAAAGCCCAACACGCCCCTACGCCTACATTTGCGCATGCCCGATTGGTTGAATATGCGCAAAGGGTGCATTCGTAGCTTCGTTGGCACCGACTCTCTTATGCCTTCGATCTTTGTAAATGGACATGAAATAGAGAACTTTAAGGTAGACGAAAAGGGCTATGTAACCATTGACCGCACTTGGAATGCACTCGACGAAGTTTACTTTGATATTCCATTACAAATGCAGCGCATTGTGTCCAACAGTACGAAAAAAAATGTGCAACCCGAGGGGGTATTTAACTGCAACAACATTGGTTGGCAATTTGGTCCATTGGTTTATCAGTTGGAGGCTCCTGGCTATTTTGTACTACCCACATGGCACCCATTGATTGATAACGAACTGAGTGCATCGGGATTTCCTATGTGCAAAATAATGCTCAGCAAGACACAATCTGCCACCATGCAACAAAAGGTGAAGCATGCCGACTACTTTAAACTTTTGCCCTATGCCGATGGAACCAACCATTTAGCAACAACAGAAACAACTCATATCAAATAACACTATTCATAACAACTATGACATTTAGCTATTTATTTTCGCGTATTAGCGTACAGCAAATAGCCAGTGCTTTCATTGTGCTGTTTGCAGTGATTGATGTGTTGGGATCGACCCCAGTATTTATCAGTTTAAAACAACAGGGACGCCCCGTAAATGCATGGAAAGCCACCTTGATTTCCTTAGGCTTGCTACTTGGCTTTTTCTTTGCAGGCGATGCTATGTTGCGTTTGTTCAACGTAGACATTGAGTCGTTTGCCGTAGCAGGTTCGCTGGTTATCTTCCTCATGTCGCTCGAGATGATACTCGATGTAGTGATTTTTAAAAACATGGGTCCTATTAAGTCTGCCACACTCATCCCAGTGGTGTTTCCGCTATTGGCGGGTGCAGGTTCGTTTACCACACTGCTTTCACTACGAGCTGAATACGCCACGGTAAACATCTTGATAGGCCTTTTGCTCAACATGATATTTGTATATATTGTGCTTAAAGCCACCGAGAAGGTGGAGCACATCATATCGCCTGCTGCCATCTACCTATTGCGCAAGTTCTTTGGCATTATTCTATTGGCTATTTCGGTGCGCTTGTTCACTGCTAACTTGAGTGCACTGCTCAATAATTTGTCGTAAAGAGTACTTACACACATTTATATAATAAGTAGGTATTCAAAATTGGTTTATATAATCATGTCTAACATTAATTGATATGAATTTTGAACACCTACTTATAATGTGCCGATGCATGAAAAGATATATTGTTCATGCATCGGCACTTATTTTTTATGTACAATTGTGACCTACATATCGGTGGCTACTAAGCGCAAGCCAATGGCAAAATTGCTAAATTCAGGACCATAATTGTCGCGTTTGGTGGTGCGACACGCCCCAAGGTCGCGGTTCCAACTGCCGCCTCTAATCACCTTGCCACTCCTAAACTCGCTGCCTTTGGCCTTGTCCGATGTGGCCAAAGGATGTGCATTGTTCTTACTTTTGGTTAGGTCGATATTATCGTCGGTATAGGGGGCAAAGTCGTCTTCGCACCATTCCCACACATTGCCCGATAGGTCATAAATGCCCAACTCGTTGGGTTGTTTGCCGCCCACTGCGTGGGTTGAGTCGGAACTGTTTTCGTCAAACCATGCCACATTTAAAATATCATTGCTACCGCTAAAAACTTGCTTTTTAGTGAGTTTTCCACCACGTGCGGCATACTCCCATTCGGCCTCAGTGGGCATGCGGTAGTGCTTACCCGTGAGTTGGTTAAGGCGCTTGATAAACTTTTGGCAATCGTCCCAACTCACACTTTCGATGGGCAAATCAAGCCCCTTGAAATACGAGGGTTGCTGCTTCATCACACCTATCCAAAGCGCTTGGGTCACCTCGTATTTACACATATAAAAGGTGTTGAGCTTTACACGATGAGAGGGGCTTTCGTTAGCATCGGCCTCTGCTTCTTGCTCTTGAGTGGCTCCCATCACATACTTACCGCCCTCTATCTTTACCATATTTTGGCTTAGTTTCTGCAGTTCGGCAGCTAAGTCAACTGTAGGCAATTGCGATTTCCTACCATTAGCATTGCTTTTTTGTCGTGCTTTGGCCGTTGTTTTGGCACGTGCCTTACGCTTGTATTTTTGTGCACTTACAGACAAAGGTACCAATATCATCAACGCTACTAATAGAGCTTGTTTCCACTTCATAATCATTGAGAATTTAGTTTACATTCTAAAATCATGTTGCTGCACCCCTTGCTTAAGCATTTATCCTTTTAAATAAAAAAAACGCAAGTGGCGGGACAAATATACAAATAAATACCTACTTATAAATACGCTTGTGCCATTTTAATCATGCATAAGTTGCCAAACAAACATGCGTATTTAGTTGGCGTATCACGGCCGTGATACGCGCGTATCATGGGC
>DJEH01000114.1:39944-44118 GCA_002431845.1 Prevotellaceae bacterium UBA5903
AGCGTATCATGGGCGTGATACGCCAACTGCTTGCGCATGATTGCTTACATAAGCACGCATTTATTGCTGATTATCAAGCGTTTATAAAGCTACAAATGCATTTCTGAGCTATACCTAAAACATGGAGAATGGAACCATACAAACAAGAAAGCAGCAAGCGAAAGGAAGGTTGAGAGCAAATTGCTACACTCACTTCTTATCGTTTGCTGCTTGAGTAAATTATGTTTTATACGAAAGGCTGATTACACATTAGCCACACGCATAATGTCGGCAAACACACCCGCAGCCGTTACTGCGGCACCTGCGCCATAGCCCTGAATGAGCATGGGGTAATCGCGATAGCGCTCTGTGGTTAAAAGCAGAATGTTGTTTGAGCCCTCAAGGTCGTAGAGAGGGTGTCCTTGTGGCACCTCGCGCAAGCCCACCGAGGCTTTTCCGTCGGCCCATTCTGCCACAAAACGCCAGCGCTTGCCCGTTTGCTCTAAGCGTTTTCGTTCTTGCTCAAAGTGAGCATCGAGCGTGGGCAGTTGCGCCCAAAAGTTGTTGAGCGAACCCTCAAAAAGCTCCTTGGGGATAAAAAGATTACACTCCACATCTTCAACATTAAGCTTATAGCCACTCTCACGTGCCAAAATTACCAACTTGCGGATAACATCCTTGCCCGAGAGGTCGATGCGTGGGTCGGGCTCGCTATAACCATTCTCCTGAGCCAACTTTACGGCCTTACTAAGCGATGTTTCGGCCGAAAGCGTGTTGAACACATAGTTGAGCGTACCACTCAATACGGCTTCAATGCGCAGCACTTTGTCGCCCGAACCACGAAGGTCGTTGATGGTATTGATAATAGGGAGTCCAGCACCCACATTGGTCTCGAAGAGGTATTTCACCCCTTTTTCGCGTGCTATATGCTTAAGGTGCATGTAGTTATTGAAGTCTGACGAAGCGGCTATTTTATTGGCTGCTACAATATTAACATTATGGCTCAAAAGCCAGTCGTAAAAGTTTGCAACCTCGGCACTTGCAGTGCAATCAACAAACACGCTGTTGAACACGTTCATCTCCTCTATCTTATGTATCATGTGTTCCACTCCGCCCACTTCGGTGCTCTGATTCATAAGTTGCTTGTAAGAGCTGAGGTCTATGCCATTGGCATCGTATATGGCATGGCTCCGGCCGCTTATGCCCACAACCTTGATGTTGAGCCCTCGCTCACAAAACAACTTGTTGTGCTGACTGGCCAACTGCTCAAGTAGGCTGCCACCCACTGTGCCCGTTCCGCATATAAATAGGTTGAGATCCTGGTGCTCGCTAAGAAAAAAGCTATCGTGCAACACATTGATAGTTTTGCGCAACTGTTTGCGGTCTACAACAAACGATAGGTTGATTTCTTGTCCGCCCATAGCCGTGGCATTGATGCTGATACCATTGCGACCCAACACGCTAAAAAGCTGTCCGGCGATGCCTGGCATATGGCGCATGCGCTGTCCCACTACGGCAACACTCGACAATCCGTCGGCAAGTATGGCATGGTTCATTGAGCCATCAGCTATCTCGACGGCAAACTCCTCGTCGAGCAACTGGCATGCTTTGCGGGCATCATCGGGCGTAAGGCAAAGCGTGGTACTGGTTTCTGAAGAGTTTTGTGCCACCATAAATACACTGATACCTGCCGCTGCAAGTGTGGTGAAGATGCGACGATTAACCCCAATTACGCCCACCATAGATGCACCACTCACCGTTACTGTGCTTGTTTCTTTTACCGACGAAATGCCGCGAATAGGGCGTTCGCTCTGCGTAGCCTCATGCTTTATAACAGTGCCACGATGTGTGGGGAAAAAGGTGTTTTTAACGTAGATAGGTATGTTTTTTTTACACACGGGATAGATGGTAGGGGGATATACCACCTTGGCGCCAAAGTTGCAAAGTTCCATGGCCTCGGCATAAGAGAGTTGGTCTATGGTAAAGGCATTGGGAATTATCTTGGGGTCGGCAGTCATAAAGCCATCAACATCGGTCCATATTTCGAGTGCAGTTGCACTGAGGGCTGCTGCAATGATGGATGCTGTGTAGTCCGAGCCCCCACGACCTAAGTTGGTCGATACGCCCGTGGCTTTATCTGAAGCAATAAAACCGCCCATCACAATGGGGTGATTGATATTGACAAATGCTTCATTTATCAGTTGGTTAGTAAGCTCAAAGTCTACCAAATGCTTGGCATTTTGGCGTTCGGTTTTTATAACCTTACGAGAGTCAAAATGCGTGGCTCCCTCAATGACATCGGCCACTATTAGCGACGAAAGACGCTCGCCATACGACACAATGGCATCCGAAATTTTAGGTGTGAGGTCTTGAATAAGGCATACACCATGCAATATGCTCTGAAGCTCGGCAAACAGGGCATTGAGCTGATTGATAAGCAAAGCCTGCTTTTCGATAGGTACGAGGTCGGCCACCATTTGGTGGTGGTGCTCAACGATGGCATTGAGCGTTGATACATACGCAGTGTTGCCATGGGCAGCCAATTGCGTAATCTGCAGCAAACTATCGGTAACACCACCAAGTGCTGACACCACCACAATGACACGGCTCTTTGTGGCTTGCTCTTCTACTATATGCTTAACATGCTGCAAGCCCTCGGCCGAGCCTACCGAAGAGCCTCCAAATTTAAGAACTAAGAGTTGCTCTTTATCGTTGATGTTCATTTAAGTCTGAGTTTTTTTGTTGTTGTAATTTGTGTACTATGCGTCTCTTTAAGTAGCTACAATTTTACCTTAACCTTAGCGGGTTTTGATTCGTTTTGCAAGCGATCTAACGAAGTGACAACATAGACATACTTATCCTTGCCCGATGCATAGGGCAACTTTACAAACGTGTTTGGCGTGATAGCCACAATGTTTGTAGGGGAAAAAAGATTTACTTTTTCGCCTTTATTAAAACGATACACCACATAGTTGCGGGCCTTGTTCATCTCGTCTTTAGCCTTTGGTGGCAACCAAAATAGGTGGTAGCCATTGGGCATCCATTGGGTTTTGAGCTTACGAGGTTTTGATGGTGCCTTATCGTCGATAAAGGGGTAAAGCGGTTGCAAGGCTTTTGTTTTGTTGTAAACCTTTTGTAATGCAGTGGCATAATTGCCTTCGTTGCGCACTACTGCAGCCGAGTACCATAGGCATGAACCCTGTATGCCACGCAATGTGCGCTGCAAGCGCATCTTTTCATCCATTTGGTTTTGACCTGGATGCTTAGGGTCGGATGCACGCACTGTTCGCTCTACATCTTGCCCAATAAAGAGGGGACGCGCACCAGCAAAACGGCTCCACCACTTAATAAGTTCGTCGTAGTCGGCAGAACGATGCCCTATTTCCCAATAAATTTGCGGTATGGTATAATCTACCCACCCCTTTGAAATCCAATAAAGCACATCGGCATAAAGGTCGTCGTAGTTTTGTGTTCCATTGGTTTTAGAGCCCGGAATGTTTGAACCTGGTTTAGCGTTGTGGTAGATGCCAAACGGACTGACGCCAAACTTTACCCACGGCTTTACGGCACGAATAGAGTCGTGCATAGCCTCAACAAAAAGGTTTACGTTATACCGGCGCCAGTCGCTAATATTGTTGATACCATTCTTGTGGGTTTCGTAGGTAACTTGGTCGGGAATAGCTACTCCAGGAACGGGATAAGGATAGAAATAATCGTCCATGTGTATGCCATCAACATCGTAACGACGCACAATGTCGGCTGCAATTTTGCAAATATAGCTTCGGTTGATGTCCATACCTGGATCAAAAAGATAAAGGCCATCATATTCAAAAAATCGCTCTGGATGCTTTACGTAGGGATGCTTTGTAGATAGCTCTTTGGTAGTTTTTGTTTTGGCACGGAAAGGGTTTATCCATGCGTGCAGTTCCATACCACGCTTATGACACTCATTTACCATCCACTCTAAGGGGTCCCAATAAGGATTGGGGGCTGTGCCCTGCTTGCCCGTGAGAAAACGACTCCAAGGCTCATAGGGCGATGCATACATGGCATCGGCTTCGCCACGCACCTGAAACATAATGGCATTGACGCCACATTGCTCCAACACATCGAGTTGATGCGTGAGGTTGGCCTGCATTTCAGCACGACTCATACCCATAAACTGCCCATTAATCATCTGTATCCATGCACCTCG
>DJEH01000124.1:0-6579 GCA_002431845.1 Prevotellaceae bacterium UBA5903
GAATTAGTCTTTACTTTTGGCATTTTCTTTTGTTTTTATTTATTATTAATAATAACTGCGGCTACGTGAGATACCGAACATAGCGCGCAAGTTTTTTATGCTTATTTTAAAAGTCCTCGCCTTCAACAAATGGACCTGTGTATTCCTTCTTTGCTTTTACTTGAGGTGCTTTCTTTACGGGCTTAGGCTCTTCTGTCTCCTCAGTTGTAGCTTTAGGTTCGGCCTTTTTAGGGGCTGCAGTTTTCTTAGGAGCAATAAAGAGTATCATTCTCTTACCCTCGAGCACAGGCATTTGTTCAACCTTTCCATATTCTTCAAGGTCGTTGGCAAAACGGAGCAAAAGCACTTCGCCTTGGTCTTTAAACAAGATAGAACGTCCGCGGAAAAACACGTAGGCTTTAACCTTATTGCCCTCTTGCAAAAATTCCATAGCATGCTTAAGCTTAAAGTTGTAGTCATGCTCATCTGTTTGCGGTCCGAAGCGTATTTCCTTTACTTCAATCTTAACCTGCTTTGCCTTTAATTCCTTTTGACGTTTTTTCTGTTGGTACAGAAACTTTGAATAGTTAATTAAACGACACACAGGTGGTGCTGCATTTGGCGAAATCTCAACAAGGTCTACTCCCTTTTGTTGAGCAAGCTGTATAGCCTGTCGAGTAGGCATTACTTCTGATTCTATATCATCACCAACGATGCGTACTTCGCGACAGCGAATTTGCTCGTTTACACGATATTGTGATTTGTTTTGATCACGACGATTTTTCTGTGGTGCTGGCATTAATTAGCTATTAGTTTATACTTATAATCGTAATGAATAGTAGGTTTTGTTTGTTCTATTTAGCGAACTATATCCTATTGCATTTCTATACGATTTTCGTTCTTTTTCTTTATTTTCGGCTGCAAATTTACCTTTTCTTTTTTGATAAACAAAATAGATAAAATAAAAATTAGTGTTCTTGATATTTTATTGCATTAAAGTGTGGCATTTTTTACATAAAAAAGGCTGAAAAGGGGGTGGCGAAAGTGCATAAGCTATGTGTTTATCTGTTATGCTAAAATTTTACAACGACCTATAAAAAGCAAGAGTGGTTCTAAATAATGCGTATTTAGAACCACTCTTAGTATTGTTTAGAAGTCCGAAAAGATTAGTAATCTTTTGTCATTTCTTTTACTTCTTCAGTAACTTTCTTTGCAAATTCTTCTACCGACATCGTGCCTTGGTCTCCTTCGCCTTGTTTGCGCACAGCCACGGTGTTAGAGGCAGCTTCTTTTTCGCCAACAACAAGTAGGTAAGGGATGTGCTTCATCTCGTTGTCGCGTATTTTACGACCAATCTTTTCAGAACGATCGTCTACAAATGCACGAACATCCGAAAGCTCTAATTGCTTGCGAACCTCTTGTGCATAGTCGTTGAACTTGTCTGAGATTGGTAGAATTGCTACTTGGTCTGGAGTTAGCCACAATGGGAAGCGACCTGCTGTATGCTCAATAAGTACTGCAACGAAACGTTCAAGCGAACCAAATGGTGCGCGGTGAATCATTACAGGACGATGCTTTTGGTTGTCGGCACCTGTATACTCCAATTGGAAACGTTCTGGCAGGTTGTAGTCTACTTGAATAGTTCCTAATTGCCAACGACGACCGAGTGCATCTTTCACCATAAAGTCGAGCTTAGGGCCATAGAATGCTGCTTCGCCATATTCGATGTGCGCCTTCAATCCTTTTTCCTCACATGCTTCAATGATGGCCGATTCTGCACGTTCCCAATTCTCTTCAGAACCAATGTATTTTTCGCGGTGAACCTTGTCACGAAGTGAAATCTGTGCTTCAAACTTATCAAAGTTTAGGGCACGGAATATAATCATGATAATGTCCATTACGCGTAAGAATTCACCCTTAACTTGGTCGGGGGCGCAGAAGATGTGGGCATCGTCTTGAGTAAAGCCACGAACACGAGTAAGTCCATGCAACTCACCGCTTTGTTCGTAACGATAAACTGTGCCGAACTCTGCTATACGCAAAGGTAGGTCTTTATATGAACGAGGCTTCCATGCGTAGATTGCGCAGTGGTGAGGGCAGTTCATTGGCTTAAGCATGTATTCTTCGCCTTCTTCGGGAGTATGGATTGGTTGGAATGAGTCCTTACCATACTTAGCATAGTGTCCAGAGGTTACATAGAGATTTTTTGAACCAATATGTGGAGTCATAACTTGAAGATAGCCGTAGCGCTTTTGAATTTTCTTTAAGAATGCTTCAAGTTGCAAGCGCAATGTAGTGCCTTTAGGCAACCAAATGGGAAGGCCCTTACCTACTAAATCAGAGAAGGTAAACAATTCCATCTCACGACCAATCTTGCGGTGGTCACGACGTTTAGCTTCTTCTAACATCTGTAAGTATTCATCAAGCATTTTCTTCTTAGGGAAGCTGATGCCATATACGCGTGTCATCATTGGACGCTTTTCGTCGCCACGCCAATATGCAGAACTTACAGCTGTTACTTTAACTGCCTTAATAGGTGCTGTGCTCAACAAGTGAGGACCACGGCAAAGGTCGGTATAGTTGCCTTGTGTGTAGATGGTGATGTTGCCATCTTCAAGGTCGTTGATCAACTCGTTCTTATAGGTTTGGCCTTTTTCGGTAAATAACTTCAAAGCATCAGCTTTTGAAATTTCTTTACGTACAAGGGCCTCTTTCTTCTGAACGAGTTCTTGCATCTTCTTTTCTATTTTAGGAAAGTCAGCATCGCTTATTGCAACACCCTCTGGTGGCATTACGTCATAGTAGAAACCATTTTCTATTGCTGGACCTATGCCAAATTGCATGCCTGGCCATAGTTCTTGCATAGCTTCAGCCATTAAGTGAGCTGATGTGTGCCAAAAAGCATGTTTACCTTCTTCGTCGTCCCATTTATAGAGAGTGATAGTGGCATCTGTTGTAATGGGGCGATTTAATTCAACTATTTCGCCATTCACGCCGCATGCAAGCACATCTTGAGCTAAGCGCGAAGATATGCTTTCTGCTATTTGCAGACCAGTTACGCCTTTTTCGTATTCGCGTACTGAACCATCTGGAAATGTTATTTTTACCATAACAATCTTGTGTTATAATTTTTTAAGTGCCGCAAAGTTACTGCAAACCTTTATAAGTGCAAAACGAAAAGACAAAAGTTTTTACTGCTTTTTTATATTATGCCTTCTTCATTATGGCTATTGGATAATAAGTAGGTATTAAAAATTATGAACGCCTATTTAGCTATTTGACATTATAAAAATGAATGGATTGTAGAAATTTTACTACGTGGGCTTCGTATGCACTTGGATATTTGAGGTAGCTGCGTGCATGCTCTGCATTTGGTGCAAGCCACAGCGCTTTTGTGCCTTGCTTGGCTTTATATAGGGGGAATACCATGTGGGTTGGTACAAATTTGTCGGCTGTTCCATGAATAAAAAGCATGGGTTTTTTACATTTTCTTACTTGACTTAGAGCCGAAGCTTCAGAGAAACTCCATCCATAGCGCCATTTGCTTATTTGAGATGCCAAAGGTATTAATGGCCAGCGAGGAAGGCCGAAACGCTCTTTTAGTTCTTTCTCAAATTGCTCTTCAACGCTTGTATATCCACAATCTTCTATATATGCTTTTACGTTGGGCGATACATCGTCATCACCAGACATCATCATGGTTGTTGCAGCTCCCATAGATATGCCATGTACAACAACTTTTACTGAATCGCCAAATAGTTTGTTACATAAAACAGCCCATTGCTTAATGTCGTTTCTATCCAACCATCCCATTTGGAAATGGTCACCATCAGATTGTCCTGCATTTTGTAAGTCGGGTAATAATATATTCATTTTTAAATTGCGATTATACATTCTGCCTAATGGCATCATGCGTATTCCGCAGTCGGTATAGCCATGTACTAATAGAGCGGTAGCGTGAGTTTTTGATGGTGCGTATGCATACCAAGCGTGTAGTTTTACTCCCTCTTTGTTTATGATGATAGTATCATGGAGTGCATGGTTTGCTATGAGCGAATCGTGCCATGCTTTCATATTGGGATAGGTGCTATATATGTCGTTCCATGCCAGTTGCTCTTTACGAGCTCTGTCTTCAGGCTTCAGAGCATAGTTTACTAAATACCATGCACCACCTAAAAACATGCATATAGTGAGTGCTATAAAAGCTAAAAGAACGTAGAAGCTTATTCTTATCCGATGAGTAATCTTAATCATATTGTGTGGATTTTTCTTATAAAGTGAATGATATTGTAAGTTGGTATGGTAGCATAGGGTTTATAATATTTGCTTAGAATGCAATATGGAATAGAAAGGAAACGGCACGTTTCTCAACGTGCCGTTTAATGTTTTTAATAGGTATTAGTTCTTTAAGATAAAAAGATTGTGTTTAGGATAACACTGCAAATGTAGTTTGTTCTTTTTACTTTACCAAGGATTTAGTAAACTTTTTAAACATTTCTTTTGCTTTTTGTAAAAATGATACTTCTAACAAGCTGATTGCTATTGCCGAAATATAAATTTTATATTTTGCTTAATGATTGATAATCATAGCATAATATGCTAAAAATGTAGAGTAATGGTAAATTATAACGTTTAATTGCGTAAAAATATATACCATTCTTATTATGTTTGCATAATCTTACATGTTGGATACTAATGATAAAGATGGGTGGAATACTGTGCAATGCTTGTTAAGATGGACAGGGGAAGGAGAAATAGTTAATGAAGATTGCAAGCAGAACGGAATCCAATTTAAAATCAAAACAAAATATTTTGGTGTGTACAAGATGATATAGTACCTTTGCCATCATAATGATAAACGAACAATATCCATCCAAATTATTAGAGCATGCGGTGCAAGAACTTTCTCGGCTGCCAGGGGTAGGGAGAAAAACAGCACTGCGTTTTGCATTATATTTGCTTAAACAAGATAAACAAATTGTTGAAGAGTTTAGTAAAAGTTTAACGACTTTACGCAATGATGTTAAACATTGCAAGGTGTGTCATAACATATCGGATACCGATATTTGTGATATCTGTAGTAATCCGCAGCGTGATAAAACAACGATATGTGTTGTCGAAAATATTCATAGTGTGATGTCGATAGAGAATACGAATCAGTATCATGGACTATATCATGTGTTAGGAGGTGTAATATCTCCTATGGATGGTGTGGGACCATCGGATATTGAATTGGAATCTTTATTTAAACGTGTACAAAATGAAGATATAAAAGAAATAATATTGGCCCTTAACCCAACGATGGAGGGGGATACAACTAATTTTTATATTTCAAGAAAGTTGGCAGACTTAAACGTAAAGCTCTCAGTGCTTGCGCGTGGCGTTAGTGTTGGCGATGACCTTGAGTATACGGATGAGGTTACGTTAGGTCGCTCTATTTTAGGACGTACACCACTGAAATAATTTACTTAACACTTATATAACTTTATGAAAGAAAATAACGATAGAACAGTGTGTAATATGAAAGTACCTCGTGGTATATACTTTGCTTTTTTGGGGGTAGTGCTTATATTTGCATCCCTCTCAGAACTGGATGTGTTGCCAACTGCTTATCTTGCTTTAAATGCGCAATCGGCATACGCTATGAATATGTTATGCGTGTTGCTTACCCTTGGAGGAACTTTTGTATCATTACGTTTGTTTGCAATGAATAAGGTAAAACAAAATATAAAAAAAAATCATAGTTGTATCATTGAATGGAACATTATTAGAACTCTTATTTTGGGTGTATGCATGATAATTAATATCATGGCATATTATGCTTTATGTAATGATACAACTCCGCTATACTGTTTTTTAATTGCAATAACGGGATTCGTTTTTTGTTGGCCTAAAATGGATGAAGTTGCAAGTAAATAGAATTTTAATGCAGTAAAACAAAGCACTCGCTTTTGCACAAAACCAATAAAACATAATGCACCAAAATATATTATCGTTAAGAGCATTAGAGCCAGAGGATTTAACTTTACTCTATACCATAGAGAACGATCCTGAGATGTGGGATTCATCAAGTGCCAATGGGCCTTACTCTAAGTATGCGCTTAAACAATATATAGCTTCTTCTGCTACGATATATGAGTCTGGCGAACAGCGTTTTGTTATTGAGATGTCGTTGGCAGAAGAGGATGCAAAAATTCCAATAGGGGTTATTGACCTAACTAATTATGCTCCGTTAGATTCGCGTGCAGAAGTTGGTGTGGCATTGCTAAAAGAGTATAGAGGGAAAGGATATGGACAACAGGCTCTAACGCTTATAGAGCAGTATGCAACAAGGTGGTTACGTATGCACACTTTGTATGCTCAAGTACTTGTTAGCAATACGTACTCATGCAAACTTTTTGAAAGAATGGGGTATATAAATATAGCTAAATTACCAAGTTGGCACTATGCAAATGGCAAATATGAAGATATTTTTATATTTATGAAAACTTTTTCTTCTTAAATGTTTGGCAGTTTAAAATAAAGTTGTACCTTTGCAATCGCAATTCAGAACAAGATGTTATAATCTTTCGGTTTTGAATGGTGTGTTAGTTCAGCTGG
>DJEH01000124.1:6645-6977 GCA_002431845.1 Prevotellaceae bacterium UBA5903
GTTCGAGTCCCGTACACACCGCATTAATTTATTGGTACCCTGACCGAGTGGCTAGGTAGCGGTCTGCAAAACCGTGTACAGCAGTTCGAATCTGCTGGGTACCTCATGTAAGAGCAATGAATATAAACCATATTCTTTGCTCTTTTTATTTGTGGCTTGTTGTAAGAAGATGTAAAGAGTGGAGAAGGAAGGAGAAAGTATGAGAGCATTATAATATTACACTGTGATATGGCAATACTATAATGCTCTTATATAATTTATAATTGAATGGTATATAAACAAAAAAATCAAACAATATCTCTTTTTGTATTGTGACTCCTATAGGATTCAAA
>DJEH01000004.1 GCA_002431845.1 Prevotellaceae bacterium UBA5903
AGGACTTTTCCGAGTGGACTCAAGATTAAATTTATGAGCATGATACATTATTGTAAGCAGTTGAATATCAAGCCAACTCGACCACCGTTATGCCAGCGCCACCAAACTGCACATGCTCGTCGTGGTAGGTGCGTACACCTGGAACTGTGCGAAGATAGTTGCGCACAAGTTCGCGCAAAGCACCTGTTCCGGTGCCATGAAGGATGCGTACACGCGACTGTTCTAATTGTATGGCGTCGTCAATAAAATATGAAACAGCTGTTAGAGCCTCATCAACGTGCATTCCGCGAATATCTATCTCGGGCTTAAAGTGCAACTTCTTTTCGTACATGGCATCACGTGTTTCCTTGCTTACAAACGTTGCTGCTTGTCCTAACTGCGATGCAGCAGGCTGTGGCGCCTCCGAAGGTTCAAGGCGATTGAGCGCAACTTGCGTGTACATCATGCCAAATAGCACCTTGGCAGTTTGCTTAGACACAGACTCTATGCGCCCTATGGTACTTTGACCTTTTATCTTTACGTAGCTACCGGCAACAAGTGCTTTAGGTTTTGCAGCCCCCATGCCAGAAGCCATTTTTCCACCAGAAGACTGTGCAACACTACGCAATTTGGCTGCAGCAGCTTCTTGACTCTGTGCATTTCGCTGACGCGCACTACCCTCGCCGTCGGCCTTGCGCTGTTGGCGCTGTTGTATCTTGGCAATTTTGCGTGCTATGCGGTCTTGCTCATCGGTGTTCTGCTCCAATTCTTCCTTGAAATCGGCAAGTTGCGAGCGTACCTCACGTGTCTTTTCTTTTTCTGCTTGCGCTTCCTTTATCGTACGTATGGTTTGCTCAATGCGTGCGTTCGACTGCTCTATCAAGTGTTTAGCATCGGCCTTGGCTTGTGCCATAACTTGCTTACGCTCTTGCTGAAAGTTGGTCATCTCGCGCTCATACTTAGCTATGGTAGCTTCAAGTTGCTGCTCACGTTGCTCTATGCTGCGGCGCTTGCTCTCCCAAAATACTTTATTACGCACTATGTCTTGCACATATCTATCGCTCATTACATAGTCCTTACCCACAAGTTTTGTGGCATAATCTATCACGTCTTTGGGTATGCCCATTTTGCGAGCTATTTCAACTGCAAACGAACTGCCAGGATTGCCTATCTTAAGCATAAATAAGGGGCGCATTTGCGCACTATCGTAGAGCATGGCTCCATTTACGACAGCACGGTTTTGCTCTGCAAAGTGCTTTAGGTTTTGATAGTGGGTGGTGATAATGCCAAAGTTGAGATTGTCAATAAAACGTCGCAATATGGCTTGAGCCAAAGCGCCACCTATCTGAGGTTCGGTTCCTCCGCCAAACTCATCTATAAGCAACAGACTTTTAGATTTGGCATGAAGCATCATCTCCTTCATATTGAGCAGGTGCGACGAATAGGTTGAGAGGTCGTTTTCGAGGCTCTGCTCATCGCCAATATCCATCATGATGTCGGTAAAAATGCCTGGTTTTGATTGCTCATCAGCAGGTACAGGCATACCACATTGCAGCATGTATTGTAGCAAGCCAACAGTTTTTAAGCACACCGATTTACCACCTGCATTAGGCCCCGAAATGAGCAATATGCGCTGCCCCGGCCGAAGGGTAACATCAAGCGGAACCACCTTGCCACCATGCTTGGCCAATGACTGCTGCAAAAGCGGATGCTTGGCTTGCACCCAATCAATGCGTGGACGATTTTCGATAGGTAGCACCACTGCTTGGTATGCATCGCTAAACGATGTGAGGGCACGCAAATAGTCTACGTGGGCCAAAAACTGCAAAGAATTGAGCAATGCAGATATGTTGGGGCGCACCTCTGATGTGAGTTCTTGGAGTATACGGATAACCTCTCGGCGCTCAGCTGCACGCAAGGTACGTATCTTATTATTGGCATCCACCACAACCGAGGGCTCTATAAATACGGTTTTACCCGTGGCACTCTCGTCGTGAACAATACCCTTTATTTTTCTTTTCAAAGCAGGTGCTACGGGTATAACCAATCTGCCATCGCGCAAGGTGGGGGTTACATCTCGGTCAATATAACCTGAGGTTTGTGCCTCAATAATTATGGAACGCAAACTATGCGATATGCCACGTGTTGTCACCTCTATTTGATGACGGATAGAAAGGAGCTCGGCCGATGCCGTGTCTTTTACCTTTCCGTATTTATTGAGTATACTATCTATGCGGCGTATGAGTTGTGGAAATACAGCCACATCTGCTGCCATAGCTCCTAATGCAGGGTATATGTATGAGGGGGTTAGCTCTTTGTCGGCCTCTTCGTCCTTGTCTACAATGTCTGCCGAAACGGCGTCATCATCGTCGGTAGTTTTTGTAAAAAACTGTGCATACGACAATACCGAACTCATAGAACGCTTAAGATTAAATAGGTCGAGTTCTTCCATATAAGTGCGTTCGGGGCGCACCCTTAACAGCGCCTCTCTTACATCAAAAAATTCACACTCTATTTCTTCGTCAGTCTCTTCTATAAAACGCTTAAACTCGCTCGCTTCGTTGAGCGCCCGCCTAACATCTTCTATCTTAGTCATGAAATGTAGTTGTTTTTCAACCCACTCTGTCCCTAACGAAGACATGCAACGGCCTTTTAAAAGAGTACGAATCTCTGTGAAACCTATTTTACGTTCAAAATTTTCAGGATAAATCATTTATCTATTTCTATTTGACCACAAAATTACGAAAAAAAACGTATTTTTGCATCTAAAACAAATTACCTATTGAATAAGCAATGCAGCATATCCCCCAAAAAGGATATGCACTATAGTCACTTTTACTTATTTGATAGCCTTTAGGCAAAACAACAAAGTTCATGGATAAAATTAAGGTTCGCGACAAACAGTTTACTGTATCTATTTCAGAAGAGAAGATAAAAGAACGCGTGGCTCAAATTGCTACTCAAATCAGTAAAGACCTTGAAGGTAAGAAACCACTTTTCTTAGCTGTTCTGAATGGCTCTTTTGTATTTGCAGCCGACTTGATGCGTGGCATCACAACTCCATGCGAAATTACATTTGTGAAGATGGCTTCGTATGAAGGTACTTCGTCTACAGGCGCCGTTAAACAACTTATTGGCCTTAAAGAAGACATTAAAGACCGTACAGTCGTAATAGTTGAAGACATTATTGACTCGGGCTTAACAATGAAGAAAATGCTTGAATTGCTCAAAGAAAAGCAACCAGGCGAAATACACATTGCTGCTTTATTAGTGAAGCCAGGCAATCTGAAAGTAGACCTCGACATCCCCTATTGCTGCTTTGAAATTCCTAACGATTTCATCGTGGGATATGGCCTTGACTACGATGGTGAGGGACGCAACTTGCCATGTATCTACACCGTAACAGAAGACTAACTGAGGGATGCATAATCCCTTGCGTGACTGTAACTAAACTTACACAAAAATATACATTACTTACAAAACAATGAAGAATATTGTTATCTTCGGTGCCCCAGGTTCTGGCAAAGGCACTCAAAGCGATTTGCTCGTAAAGAAATATGGTTTTAAGCACATCTCAACTGGCGATGTGTTGCGTGCTGAAATTAAAAACGGCACAGAACTTGGCAAAACTGCTAAGGGATATATCGATAATGGCCAACTCATTCCCGACTCTTTGATGATTGATATCTTGGCTGCTACTTACGATGCACTTTGCCCTTGCGAAGGCGTAATTTTTGATGGTTTCCCACGCACTATTCCTCAAGCTGAGGCCTTGAAGAAGATGCTTGCTGACCGCAACACTGAGGTTGCTGGCATGCTTGAACTTGATGTGCCCGAAGACATGCTTATGGAACGCCTTATCAACCGCGGAAAGACTTCAGGACGCGCTGATGACAATGCTGAAACTATCAAGAAGCGCCTTGACGTTTACAATGGTCAGACTGCTCCACTTATCGAATGGTATGAGAAGGAAGGCAAGCGTCACGCTGTAAAGGGTTATGGTGCGCTTGAAGAAATCAACGCAGCTCTTTGCGCTGTTATCGATAGCTTATAATAGCAATAACATATTGGCAATCAAACAATTGCATTGCTAATATCAAACACATAATGCGAATGTATAAATGTGCAAGTTTATAAACGTTTGATTTACGTTTACGCAACTATGCATTTATACATCCGCATATTTCACTTTTATAAAGGGTGTGTACACGCCACACCATGCTGCATAAACATCCTCTAGCAGCACAACTATTAAACATGAACCCAAAGCAAGGTGCAATTGTCTTGCTTTAAAAGTAATAACTTGTACATTATGCCCGAATCAAACTTTGTAGATTACGTAAAGATTTTCTGCCGCTCAGGTAAAGGCGGACGTGGCTCAATGCATTTGCACCGAGCTAAATATCAGCCCAATGGTGGACCTGACGGAGGTGATGGTGGTCGTGGCGGAAACGTTTATCTTCGCGGAAACCATAACTATTGGACCTTACTCCACCTACGCTATGAACGCCATGTATTTGCTGGCAACGGAGGCAATGGATCAAAGTGCTGTTCGCATGGTTCGGATGGCGAAGACCGCTATATCGACGTACCACCTGGAACGGTAGCATACGATGCAGAAACGGGTAAGTACATCTGCGATGTCACCGAAGATGGGCAAGTTGTTATGCTTCTAAAAGGCGGACGAGGCGGTTTAGGCAATTGGCAATTCCGTACTGCTACAAACCAGGCACCACGATATGCGCAACCTGGCGAACCCATGCAAGAGATGATGGTTATCCTCGAACTTAAACTATTGGCAGACGTTGGCTTAGTAGGCTTCCCTAATGCTGGAAAATCTACTCTGCTATCCGCTCTTTCGTCTGCCCGTCCTAAGATTGCCAACTACCCCTTCACTACGATGGAACCAAGCCTTGGTGTGGTGGCATATCGCGACAATAAGTCGTTTGTTATGGCTGATATTCCGGGTATTATTGAGGGTGCAAGCGAAGGTAAAGGCTTGGGATTGCGTTTTTTGCGACATATTGAGCGTAACTCATTGTTGCTATTCATGGTTCCTGGCGATACCGACAATATTGCTAAAGAATATAATGTGCTTTTGGGCGAATTGTCCAAGTTTAATCCAGGCATGCTTGACAAGCACAGAGTGCTTGCCGTTACAAAATGCGACCTCTTGGACGATGAACTTATGGAAATGCTAAAGGCTGAACTGCCTACTGATTTACCCGTTGTATACATATCGGCTGTTACAGGATATGGCATTGACCAGCTCAAAGACATATTGTGGGAAGAACTGAATAGCGAGAGCAACAAGCTACAATCGGTTTCGGAAGGTGGTTCCATCGTTCACCGCGACCGCGAAGTGAATGTGCTTGACAATGATTTTGCCGATTGGCAAGCCGATTACGACGTTGAAGAGTCTGACGATGATGCCACTGAGGACGATATATACGACATTGAAGATTTGGAGGACTAAGCAATGTCAGCAAACAGCAAAACCCTACTCTGTTATGACATATCGCCTAACGTAAAAGCTTTTTCTACTACAAGAATATCACCTTTCGATTTGAACGATGATGATATTAAAACTATGGGCGAATATGCGGCATTTAACGTTACACACTATTGCGGTGATGAGCCACAACGAGTTGAAAGGAACAAACAATGGCTATGTGACGAATTAGGAATTAAACAAGCCCAATTATGGTTGCCTCGGCAGACGCATACGGACAATGTACTTTGCATCAACGATGACTTTTTAAAGCAATCAAAGGATGAACAGACCATGCAACTGCAAGATATTGATGCGCTTATCACCAATATCACGAACCAATGCATAGGGGTATCAACAGCCGATTGCGTACCAGTGCTTATCTACGACAAAAGGCACCAAGCCGTGGCAGCTATCCATGCTGGATGGCGTGGAACCGTAAAGAGGATTGCGAAAAAAGCTTTTGTTAAAATGAAGGAAACTTATCAAACAAAAGCAAGCGACTGCATGGTTGTTATAGGTCCGAGCATTTCTGTAGATGCATTCGAAGTGGGCGAAGAAGTAGTAGAAGCTTTTAAAGCCGAGCATTTCTCTACAGAAATCGTCTGCCGTTCTGCCCATAATCCTAACGCAAAACCACACATTGACCTTTGGGCTGCAAACGTATGCACACTTGAGGAGTGTGGCTTTGATCTATCACAAATTCGCATTGCTGGCATTTGCACTTACCAACATTACGACACATTCTTTTCTGCTCGCAGATTAGGCATTAATTCTGGAAGAATATTTACAGGGATATGCCTCAAATAATATGGTAAGCATCCCATACAAGCAGTATTGTATGTATGGGATGCTTACTTTATAAAAAAGAGGATGCATCGTTTTGCCCCACCCTCCTTTTAAATTATTCTGTGTCTTATCTTTAAGTAGGTGCTCAAAATTAATTCAAACTGTACGGTTGAAATATACAGTGGGTGCGGTGAGACACCGCATCCACTGTCATGGACGTGATGAAGAGATGTGTATTCGATGATATTTTTATTACATTCGTTCAGACCGAGAAAATAAAGTTGCCTGATTACGAAGAGAAAGTTGCC
>DJEH01000001.1:0-5103 GCA_002431845.1 Prevotellaceae bacterium UBA5903
CGCGAGTTCGAGTCTCGTTTTCCGCTCTAGGTCGCTCGAATGGTGGAATGGTAGACACGAAGGACTTAAAATCCTTTGGGCAGAAATGTCCGTGCGAGTTCGAGTCTCGCTTCGAGCACATCCATAAAACGCTGAATGTTATTAAACGTTCAGCGTTTTTTTTATACATATTGTAAAGTTGGGAGGTTATAGCAAAAAAAACTTTAGCTTTTCTTTGCTCTTCCCTAACCTTACACTAACTTTGCTCCCAAATACAACAAAAGTGTGTATGCTTTGTTATTAAGCATAATGGTGCTTGCAAGCGCAATGGAAGGAGGCATTTACCAAAATCTCCATAAGAATAAAGTTTCTGATAAATAAGTAACTATGGATATTTTTATTCTTCGATGAAAGGTTGATTTTCTCTTTGTATAATGTACAGAAAAATCGATTTGTAAAAATCGAAGTTCGTTTCATTGTGACAGTAAATCTACGCACTCATATACACACACTCACACTCTCTTATATATAAGCACATAACCATACATGTTTGAAAATTTAAGCGAAAGACTTGAAAGATCTTTCAAAATATTGAAGGGTGAAGGCAAAATCACCGAAATCAATGTAGCCGAAACACTAAAAGACGTTCGTCGAGCATTGCTTGATGCCGATGTAAACTATAAAGTAGCTAAGTCGTTTACTGACCGAGTAAAACAAAAAGCATTGGGTCAAAACGTATTAACCAGTGTGAAGCCAGGTCAGTTGATGGTGAAGATAGTTCATGACGAGTTAGCTGAACTTATGGGTGGTCATGCAGCAGAGTTGAAATTGAAATCTCGTCCATCTGTCATCCTTATGGCAGGTCTGAATGGTGCTGGTAAAACCACGCTTTCGGGCAAGTTAGCTTTCTTCCTCAAAACCAAAAAGAGTCGTAAACCATTGCTCGTAGCGTGCGACGTTTATCGTCCAGCAGCAGTTGAGCAGTTACGTGTGTTAGCTGAACAGATTGAAGTGCCTATCTATATGAATCTTCAGGAGAAAGACCCTGTAAAGATAGCACGCGAAGGCATACAAGAGGCCAAGGCCAAGGGGTATGACACTGTTATTATCGATACCGCAGGTCGTCTTGCTGTCGACGAGGAACTTATGAACGAAATTGCTGCCATTAAGGAGGCTTCGCAACCAGATGACACATTGTTCGTTGTAGACTCTATGACAGGTCAAGATGCTGTAAACACCGCAAAGGAATTCAATGACCGATTAGATTACGAAGGCGTGGTACTCACCAAGCTCGATGGTGACACTCGTGGTGGTGCAGCCTTATCCATACGAACAGTGGTAGATAAGCCCATCATGTTTGTTGGTACGGGCGAGAAGATGGAAGCTCTTGATGTGTTCCATCCCGATCGTATGGCAGACCGCATCTTGGGTATGGGCGATATAGTCAGTTTGGTAGAGCGTGCTCAAGAGCAGTTTGATGAAAAAGAAGCATTAAAACTGCAACGCAAGATACAAAAGAACCAATTCGACTTTAACGACTTCTTGGCACAGATACAGCAAATCAAGAAAATGGGTAATCTCAAAGATTTGGCGTCAATGATACCAGGTGTAGGTAAGGCTCTGAAGGATGTAGAAATCGACGACAATGCTTTCAAAGGCATTGAAGCAATCATCTTATCAATGACCCCCAAAGAACGCCAACACCCTGAAATACTCAACCAAAGCCGTAAAAATCGTATAGCAAAGGGTTCGGGCACAACCATTCAAGAAGTAAATCGTTTGGTAAAACAATTTGATCAAACGCGCAAGATGATGAAAATGGTTACAGGTTCAAAAATGGGACGCATGATGGCTCACATGCCTAAGATGCCAGGTATGCCGGGCATGCCCAAAATGAAATAGTTAGCTATGCTTGCTAAGCATAAAAAAATGCGAACATACGTGTTAGTTGCATAGCATGTTGTTCGTTTATAAAATACATAAGGTGTACTATTTTGCTTCATGTTAATGCAAATGCTATCTTGCAGCATTTGGATGAAGTTAAATAGTACACTTTTTTAAATAATCCTATTCTGTAAATCAAAGTAACAACCTATGAACGAAACACATGATACCTATACGTTGATAGACGGAAAAGCCACTGCTGCCACCATAAAAGCCGAGATTGCTCAAGAAGTAGAACGCATGGTTGCAGAGGGCAAAAAGCGTCCACACTTGGTGGCTGTATTGGTAGGACACGATGGCGGAAGCGAAACATACGTGCGCAACAAGGTGTTAGCATGCGAAGCATGTGGCTTTCAATCGTCAGTCATACGTTATGAAGATAATATAACCGAAGAAGAACTATTAAGTTGCGTAGATAGCCTTAATGCTGATAAAGCCGTTGATGGTTTCATTGTTCAGTTGCCTTTGCCCAAACACATATCAGAGCAGAAAGTAACAGAACGCATCGCACCCCAAAAAGATGTAGACGGCTTTACGCCCATCAATGTAGGTAAAATGCTAATAGGTTTACCATGCTATGTTCCTGCCACCCCCAAAGGCATCATAGAGTTGCTCAAACGCTATGGCATCCCCACGAGTGGCAAGCGTTGTGTAGTGTTAGGTCGCTCAAATATTGTAGGCAAGCCCATGGCTGCATTAATGATGCAAAAGCAATATGGCGATGCTACTGTCACCGTGTGTCATAGTCATAGCACAACACTCAAGGAAGAGTGCCGTCAGGCCGACATTATCATTGCAGCCATTGGCAGTCCTGGGTTTGTAACGGCCGATATGGTAAAGAAAGGGGCTGTGGTGATAGATGTCGGAACCACTCGTGTGCCCGATCCAACACGTCCCAAGGGGTTCCGACTTTGTGGCGATGTAGATTTCCAAAACGTTGCACCCCAGTGCTCATACATCACTCCAGTTCCAGGTGGAGTGGGTCCAATGACTATTTGCATGTTAATGCTCAACACGCTACAAGCCGCTAAAAACAGAAGGTAAATAAGGTGTTGATGCCTCTATTTGTCAGTGTTCTGCATAATAAAGGGCTTTTTTAAACATACAAGAACGTTACATTCATAAATTTATGCTAATTTTGCTTTGCTATGCATGTCTTTACTAAAAAGCCTTGCATAGCAAAGCCTTTTTTAATGGCCTTAAAGCATGGAACAAGACAAAACGTTTAAATATTTACAAAATATAAACTCGCCTGCCGATCTTAGAAAACTAAGCGTAGACGAGCTTCCTGCCGTATGTGATGAGTTGCGCCGCGACATCATAAAAGAGTTGGCAGACAACCCTGGACATTTCGCTTCGAGTCTTGGCACAGTTGAGATAACAGTGGCCATGCACTATGTGTTCAACACCCCCTACGACCGCATTGTATGGGATGTGGGGCACCAAGCTTATGGTCATAAAATTCTTACAGGCCGTCGCGATGCATTCCACACCAATCGCAAGCTACATGGCATACGTCCGTTCCCTTCGCCACAAGAGAGCGAGTACGACACTTTTGCTTGTGGTCATGCGTCCAATTCCATATCAGCAGCACTCGGTATGTCATTGGCAGCAGTAAAGAAAGGAGAACTTGATAGGCAGGTAGTAGCGCTCATTGGCGATGGCTCTATGAGTGGTGGACTTGCATTTGAGGGGCTCAACAACGTGTCCGACACTCCTAACAACATGCTCATTATCCTCAACGACAATCACATGAGCATAGACCGTGCCGTGGGCGGAATGAAAGAGTATTTGCTCCATCTACACACCAGCAATTGGTACAACCGACTACGTTTGCGTGCCTCTCAAAAGCTCACAGAATGGGGCTTTCTCAACGAGAGTCGTCGGCAAGCCGTTTTGCGTTTCAACAATTCAGTCAAATCGCTTTTGGCCAATCAGCAAAACATCTTTGAAGGACTCAATATTCGCTATTTCGGTCCCACCGATGGGCATAATGTGATAGAATTGGTGCGCATATTGCGCGAAATAAAAAACATGCGAGGGCCAAAATTATTGCACATCCACACGCACAAGGGCATGGGCTATAAGCCTGCTATGGAAAATGCCACCATATGGCATGCCCCTGGCAAGTTTTGCATAGAGAGTGGCAAACGCATTATTGAAGACCCACAAAAGCCCCAACCGCCTAAGTTTCAAACCGTATTTGGAAAGACCTTGCTCGAACTTGCAGAGCAAAACCCACGCATTGTAGGTGTAACGCCTGCTATGCCAACAGGTTGCTCCATGAACATTATGATGAAAGCTATGCCAAGTCGTGTGTTTGATGTAGGCATAGCCGAGGGGCATTCTGTAACCTTCTCTGCAGGCATGGCCAAGGAAGGGCTGCAACCCTTCTGCAACATCTATTCGGCATTTGCTCAGCGAGCCTACGACAATGTTATTCACGATGTAGCTCTGCTCAATCTGCCTGTGGTAATATGCCTCGACCGAGCCGGACTTGTGGGCGAGGATGGACCAACACACCATGGGGCTTTTGACCTTGCCTCCTTGCGTCCCATTCCCAACCTCACCATAGCTTCGCCTTATGACGAGGCAGAGTTGCGCCGGCTTATGTACACAGCACAATTGCCCGATAAAGGTACGTTCGTCATTCGCTATCCACGCGGCAGAGGTTCCATGGTCGATTGGCATTGTCCGCTCACAGCTGTAGAGGTGGGCAAAGGTCGCCTACTCAAACCAGGCAAAGACCTTGCGGTTATCACTCTTGGTCCTATTGGCACAACGGCTGCCGAAGCTATTAAGCAAACAGAGATTGCACATCCCAACTTCAGCATTGCCCACTACGATTTGCGTTTCCTTAAGCCACTTGACGAGGATATGTTACACGAGGTAGGTCGTAACTTCTCGCACATCGTCACCATTGAAGATGGTGCACGTATGGGTGGTATGGGATCAGCCGTATTAGAGTGGATGGAAGATCACCACTATCATCCCTCTATCTCTCGTCTTGGACTTCCCGACAGTTTTGTTGAGCATGGCACAGTTGCCGAACTTCGTCATATTGTAGGCTTAGATGCCGAAAGTATAGAAAAAGCAATTGTTCAAGAATTAAAAGAATAAATGATTGATTAAAAACAACAAAATGCCCCATGCGGACAGCCCCAAAAGAATAAGCGAAAC
>DJEH01000001.1:5161-8689 GCA_002431845.1 Prevotellaceae bacterium UBA5903
GTTTCGCTTATTCTTTTGGGGCTTATAGCTTCTTCCTTTTTATTCTTCAGCCACTTCGTCAAGATGTTTTTCCCACAAGTAGTGGCGGGTTTCGCTGATAACAACCTTTGTTAGTAGCAATATCGAAACGATGTTGGGCAGAGCCATTAGCGCATTGAAGGTGTCGCCAAGGTTCCATACAATGTTGATAGCTGTAATCGAACCTACAAAGGTGGCTATAATCCATAACAAACGATAGATATAACGCGCTTTTTTGCCAAATAGATATTCAAGTGCTTTCTCGCCCAAATAGCTCCATCCCAATATGGTGCTGAACGAGAAGGTAACGATGCCCATGGTCAGCACAAAGGGGCCAAAGGTGGGTATTTGCCCAAAGGCCACCTTGGTTAGTCGTGCTCCAGCGGTAGAATCAATGCTTGGGTCTGCCATGATAGAACTTACCAGTACAAGGCCCGTTATGGCACATATCACCACGGTGTCCCAAAAGGGCGAGCTCGAACTTACCAATGCTTGTCGCACAGGGTTGCGCGTTTGCGCGGCGGCAGCCACGATTGGAGCCGAACCCAATCCCGACTCGTTCGAGAACAAACCGCGTGCAATGCCATAGCGCATAGCCAACATCATGCTTGCCCCCACAAAGCCGCCTGTGGCTGCTTGTGGCGAAAAGGCATCGGTAACAATCAGTTTCAACGCTGGCCATACATACGCATGGTTGGTAATCAACAACCACATGCAACCACCAATATAAAACAATGCCATGAATGGTACAAGCCCTTCGCACGCACGTGCAATACCTTTTACACCAAACATTATTACGGCACATGTGAGCAATGCAATGCAAAGCCCTGTAGCGACCGAAGGCACTTGATAATCCTCTTCAAGTAGCATAGAGATGGAGTTGCATTGTATCATGTTGCCAATAAAAAACGATGCCAACACCGTGCAAACGGCAAATATTACTGCCAGCCATTTGCAGTGAAGTCCACGCTCAATGGCATACATGGGACCGCCAAGCATTTTGCCGTCTTCGGTTCTCACTCTGTATTTAATAGCCAATAATCCTTCAGCATATTTGGTGGCAATGCCCAGTGCACCTGTCATCCAGCACCAAAACACTGCTCCTGGTCCGCCCATCGTAACAGCCGTTGCCACCCCGATGATATTGCCCGTGCCAATGGTTCCAGCCAAACTCGTAGCAAGTGCCGAGAATTGGCTTACATCGCCTTTCGAGCCCTTGTCGTGCGTTATGCTCAGTCGTATGGCTTTAAAGATATAACGTTGTGGAAATCGTAGTCGGATAGTCAGATATATGTGTGTGCCCAATAGTAACACAATCATGGGAACTCCCCATAGATAACTGTTAATAAGGCTTAGTACGTCGTTAAGTCCTGTCATAGTGTGGGGCTAATGTAGTTTATTCTATAAAAAAGGTATAAATGGTATGCTTTCGAAAGCACATGCTGCAAATGTATCGCTTTTTTCTGTTTTATTTGTATTTATGCTATAAAAACGTTAATTTTGGGTGAATAACGAGGCTTTTAGTGTAAGTTTTGATACACACACTTTCACATCAAAAGCTTTGCTATTTACCACATATACCTTTACAAATGCAGATTATTGAACACTTTATAAAAGGCAAGCGCCCCGATGCATCGCTTTGCGAAGATGGTTGGGTACTTACCGACCACTTTGCTGCGGTAGTAGATGGCAGCACCTCAAAGGTGGCGGGACGTGCGGGCGGACGTCAAGCCATGCAATTGGTGTGCGATGCCATGCACACACTGCGTGCCGATGCCACCAAAGAGCAAATGCTTAGCCATTTTACCAAGGTGCTTGCAGCCCACAATCCGCCTGAGGCACAAGCCAATGCAGCCTATCGGCTCACTTGTTCGGCAGTGGTTTATAGTGCCATGCGCCGTGTGGTGTGGATGGTTGGCGACTGCCAATGCCGTTTTGATGGCACCACCCACACGCACCCTAAACTCGTAGATGCTGTGCTTACGCAGGCGCGCTGCGATGCCGTTGAGTATTTACTAAAGCATGGTCACACCGCAAGTAGCATACAGCACAACGATTTGGGCCGACTACTGATAATGGATGCACTGCGCGAGCAAACCAATTTTCAAAACGACCGCAATCCGTCCAATCCCTATCGTTATCCCGTGTTCGATGGTACATACATCGACCCCCAGCTTGTGCCACAAATTAGTTTGCCCACCAGTACAACTCAACTTATTCTTGCCTCAGATGGCTACCCTTTGCTTGCCGACACCCTTGCCGATACTGAACAAGCACTGCAACGTTTACTCCTTTCGGACCCCCTATGTATCCACGAAAATGCCGCTACAAAATGTCTGATGCAAGGCAATCTTTCGTTCGACGACCGCTGCTATTTACATCTCAAATTATAATGCCTACCATTATGAAAATCACCGCTATCCAACTCAACATACAGTGGCTTGACGCCCAAGCTAACTGCCAACGTGCGGAGCAACTAATGGATGCTGCCCCTGCCGATACCGACCTCTTTGTGCTGCCCGAAATGTGGGCAACGGGTTTCATCACCACCCCCACGCTCCAAACCGCCGAACTTTCAGCCTTAGCTCTTACGTGGATGAAGTGTCAAGCCCATGAGCGCAATGCTGCCATTGCAGGCTCGTTGGCCATACGCCAGTGGCCCCAAGTTGAGGCAGCCGAAACCCCTGCTATGTGGCGCAACCGTTTTTGTTTTGTTAAGCCCGATGGCACTTGTCACACATACGACAAGCGCAACCTTTTTACCTATGGCGGCGAACAACTCACTTTTTCTCCAGGCTCCGAACGAGTAGTTATCAACTATCGTGGCATACGCTTTATGCCGCAAATATGCTTCGACCTCCGTTTCCCCGAAACCTCGCGCAATTTCCTCTCGTCGCCCTACGACGTGTTGCTCTATGTGGCCAATTGGCCCAGTTCGCGCCGCTCGGCATGGGATGCCTTGTTGCCTGCGCGTGCCATTGAGAACCAAGCATACTGTTTGGGTGTAAACCGCACCGGGGCCGACCCACAATGCCTTTACAATGGTGGCACATCTGCTATCGACCCTTATGGCTTGCCTCTATTCCGCTTTGATGAACGAGAGCAAATAGCCACGTTTTGTGTAGACAAAGAGCGTTTGCAACACTTCCGACAGAAGTTTCAGGTGTTAAAATAAAATGGCAGAGAGTGTGTTTACTCCCATATTTGCTTCAATGCATCTTTCCAAGCAAGTAAATGTATGTCGATATTTCTCTTGATATACATTTTGTCTTAAATATTGTTGATAATCAACTACAATGGTAATAAAAATGCTCAAATCCGACAAATAATTTGTCTTAAAGCGCTCAAATCCGACTAATAATTATGGTTGGGGAAGTGCTAATAGCATAATAAAAAGAGGAACCGAACTGCTTGTTTACAAACGTTCGGTTCCTCTTTTGTTGTTATAGATGTAGGGGAGTTGCTAAGTAGGTGTTCAAAATTCATATCAATTAATGCAGGGCATAATTA
>DJEH01000038.1:0-230 GCA_002431845.1 Prevotellaceae bacterium UBA5903
TCATCATTCTTCTTACGCGATTTAGGCGCAGGATCGTTTAGATGGATGCGACAATCGCGCAACTTGCGATTGTGCAGATTGGCCTTTTTAGCGCGTTCGCGAGCCAGTTTGGTCACGCCTGCAATGGCCTTACGCTCCTTTTCGCTTTCCTCTATTTTTTGCTTTATCACATCTGCCACATCGGTGTGCATGTGCAGGTAGTTGTCTACGTTTTCTTTGATGAAATCGCC
>DJEH01000038.1:296-3838 GCA_002431845.1 Prevotellaceae bacterium UBA5903
CTCACACCCGATAGTGGGAAAGGCTTACCATTTGAGTCTTTCTCTGGAGCCATTGTGAGCGAGCCAAGTTTTATCTTGGTTTGGCTCTCAAATAGGGGCTCTATCACCCTGATAGCTATGGCTGCCACCAACCCATTGCGCACATCTTGCACATCGTAGTTCTTACCAAAATACTCTTTAATGGTTTTGGCTATATGCTCCTTAAAAGCACTTTGATGCGTACCGCCTTGCGTGGTATGCTGTCCATTTACAAACGAGTAATACTCCTCGCCATACTGCGAGGTGTGCGTAAAGGCTATGTCTATTCCAGGGCCCGTTAGGTGTACGATGGGGTATAGTCCCTGGTCGGTCATATTGTCGTTGAGCAAGTCCTCCAGTCCGTTGCGGCTAAGTATGCGCCTACCATTATAAAAGATGGCCAAGCCCGTGTTCAAGTAGGTATAATTACGCAACATGTTCTCAACAAACTCACCATGAAAGCGGTAGTTCAAGAAAAGCGTATTATCGGGCTCAAAGTAGATGTAAGTGCCGTTTTCTTCTTCGCAAGGTCCTTGCTCGTCGCTCACAAGCACACCCTTTTCAAAGATGGCCTCGCGCATTTGTCCGTCGCGCACACTGCGTGCTATGAAACGGCTCGACAGGGCATTCACGGCCTTCAAACCCACACCATTCATACCCACCGATGCGGTAAATACGGCTGTATCATACTTACCACCCGTGTTGAGTTTCGACACAGCATCCACCAACGCACCAAGCGGAATGCCACGGCCGTAGTCGCGTATTTCGGCTGTCAGGTTGTCGTGAATGTTCACTTCTATGCGTTTGCCAAAGCCCTCATTAAACTCGTCGATGCTATTGTCTATACTCTCTTTTAGCAACACATAGATGCCGTCTTCGGCATGTGTTCCATCGCCCAACCGACCGATATACATACCCGGACGCGTACGTATGTGTTCCGTGTCATCAAGGTGTCTTATCTTGCTCTCGTCGTATACCACATTGGTGCGTTTTGCATTGTCGGTCGGTGTGGTAGTCGATGTGGTTTGCTCAGATGTTGTTGTATCGGCCATATTGGATGATTATATTTATATATAATGATAATGCTGAGAACCACCCATTAATAAGTAATTAATGGAATGATAATCAATATTCTAAAAAAAACTGCGTTGTAAACGCAAATATCCGTGTATTCGGTATATACGTGTTTGTAATTTCTAACACAGAAAGTTATCCTTCTATATTCCCCTTAAAGCAGCGTCTGCGTTTGTGTTGCTCTGTTTTAAAATACTGCCATTGATTTTGCACTTTATCATTCAGTTCGAGTTCGGGATTACTCTCAGCATATTCAAATCCGAGTTTCTTATAAACGGGTATCAAGTCGGTAAAGAGCAATGCATTCACGCCCTTGCCTTGATAGTCGGGACGTACCGCCACAAGCAGCAAGTCGAGCACTTTGGGACGTTTTACAAACAAGGCTTTGAGCAGATAGAACCACCCAAAGGGCAGCAATTTGCCCTTTGCTTTTTGCAGTGCTCTTGAGAGCGAAGCCATTGATATGCCTACTGCCACAATCTCGTTTTGCTCGTTTTCAACAATGCTCACCATGCGCAAGTCGAGTACGGGGACGTACATGTTTACATATTGGTCTATCTGTCGTTCGCTCATCTTTGAAAAGCCAAACAAGGGCGCATAACTCTCGTTAATAAGGCGGAATATTTCGTGAGCAATACCCGTTTCGCGTATCTCTTTTTTACTCTTTATTTTGCGCACGTGCAAGTTGTATTTTTGCGATATGATGCGCGATATGCGTAGGTGTTTTTCGGGTATTTGGTCGGGCACATAGATTTTCATCTCTACCCAGTCTGAACTTTTCTCCAGTCCCAACTTCTCCATGTGCACGGGATAATAAGGGTAGTTATAGATAGTGGCCATGGTCGATAACTGGTCAAAGCCCTCTATCAGCATGCCCTCTGCATCCATGTCGGTAAAGCCGAGTGGCCCCTCTATCTCGGTCATGCCACGCTCCTTGCCCCATGCCTTTACGGTGTTAATAAGTGCCGTACTTACCTCTATGTCGTCAATAAAGTCAATCCAGCCAAAACGCACTGTTTGCTTCTTCCATGTTTCGTTGGCACGCTTGTTGATAATTGCTGCCACACGCCCCACTATCTTGCCATCGCGCAACGCCAAAAAATAGTCAGCTTCGCAAAATTCAAATGCTGCATTCTTCTTTGGCGAAAACGTATTGACCATATCGTCATACAAATCGGGCACTGAATAAGGATTGTCTTTATAAAACTCGTAGTTGAAACGGATAAAGCGCTTCAAGTCGGATTTGGTGGTTACTTTTTTTATTTCGACTGACATATATATATTATATATTGGAGGTTGTTTTATATAATAGGTGTGCAGGCTATACAACAGCTATAACCTAATATGTAGATATTCAAAAATTAATTTATATGGTTGTGTTTCTGCATAAATTGATATGCCTTTACACATTTAACTTGCAAAGTTACTTATTTTTAATTTGGCACTCATTATTATTTCTGAAAAATAGTTTAATTATATGCTGAGTCAGAGTCATACACAGCTATTTTTAGTATGCAGAAACTCTAATTTTTATCTGAATAAGCAAATAAGCCATATTAAGCATGCATTTGTACAAAATAGACCATAAGAACAATTTACTTATGTTCTCCCACAAGCACTCTTTAGGTTGGTTCTCTCTTACGTAGTAAACAAAATTAGGCACTTCGTCGAACAAAATTCTTATAAACATTTAAATTGCAAAAAATTGAGAGCAAAAACATTGTAACAATTTGAAATAAAACTTTATCTTTGCCACGTATTATGGATAAATGCGAACCATAACAAGCAAAAGATGCTACAACGCATCTTATTATACACCGAATCAATCCTATGTTTAACTTAATAAATTACTTACGCAAATGAAAAGGTTCTACAATTATTTCCTTTCATTGTTCTTGCTTTCTATAGCAGGAATTACAAGTGCTGTAGCGCAAGGATTTACCCAGGGCGATTTGCTCACCTCGATGGACGACATCGTGGGTAAGCAAGTGCTTATTTTTGCCAATGGTGGCATTACAAGCGACGCTCCCTCGGGCTTCCTCCGTGGTTCGAAGTCTTTGACCGAAACCGCAAGCACTAAAGATTGCCTCTTCACTTTCGAGGCAACAGGTAAGACTACCACTAATGGTAATCACCCAACTTACCGACTCAAGCAAGTGGCTACTGGCCTCTACTTGAAGGACGTTTCTCCGCTCTCAAGCGAAGATGATGAAACAAGCGACGTTGAATGGGTAGCTGATGTAAATCAAGCTTACGAGTTCACTTCGCTCGAAGCTGTAGCACTCGAGGCTGATGCCGAAGGTCACTACACTACCGACGCTGACGAAGAAAGCGTTCGTACACAAGCTACTCCAGCTAAGCAAAACCTTGACGAAACTTCGTTTATCTTTGCTCGCGCTGAACTCGCTTCAACTGCTCCAGGCGAATACTATCGTACTTTCTTGGGTCAC
>DJEH01000136.1:0-2055 GCA_002431845.1 Prevotellaceae bacterium UBA5903
ATAATTATGAACACCTACTTATATAAATTAATTTTGAATACCTACTTATTAGCTCAAACCTACAATCTCGCCGTTTACGTAATCAATGTGGTTGGCCTGTGGGTCTTTGGGCAGACCGGGCATGCGAAGAATGTCGCCTGCAATAGCCACAATCATTTCGGCACCAGCGTTGAGCACTACATCTTTAATGAGAATGTTAAAGCCCGACACTGCACCATATTGCTTAGCATCGGCCGAGAACGAGAATTGCGTTTTGGCTATGCACACGGGGAAGTGTGCCATGTTGTGTTCTTCGGCCAATTTGATGCGTTTAAGTGCAGGTTTGGCAAATGTTACGCTCGCTGCACCATAAATGGTTTTGGCCACCTTTTCAATTTTAGTTTTGATAGGGTCGTCGTCGTTGTACGTAAAGTTAAGAGGCTTTTTAGATGGGTGGTTCTCAATGGTATCAACCACAAGTTGCGCCATCTCTTTAGCCCCTTCGCCGCCGTCGGTATAGGCATTGTTGATAACAAATGGCACGCCAAGCGTTTGCTCGCAATGTTGGCGCAGCAGTTGCATCTCGCTATCGGTGTCAGACACAAAGCGGTTAAACACCACCACAACGCTCTGGCCAAAGCCTTGAAGGTTTTTCACATGGCGGTCGAGGTTGGCAAGTCCTTTGCGCAGACCCTCTTCGTTGGGCTCTTTAATTTTGTCGAGCTCTACGCCTCCGTGCATCTTAAGGCCTTGGGCTGTAGCCACAATAACCGTAAGGTCGGGTTCAAGTCCGCTCTTGCGGCAAAGAATGTTGTAGAACTTCTCAGCACCCAAGTCGGCACCGAAGCCAGCCTCAGTAATCGTGTAGTCGGCATGACTCATCGACATGCGTGTAGCCACCAGCGAGTTGCAACCGTGAGCAATGTTGGCAAAGGGGCCACCATGCACAATGGCAGGCGTGTTCTCGGTGGTTTGCACAAGGTTGGGCTGAATAGCATCCTTAAGTAGCACCATGATAGAGCCAGCCACACCGAGGTCTTTCACCGTAAAAGGCTTGCCCTCGTAGGTGTAACCTAACAAGATGTTTTCGATGCGGCGACGTAGGTCCGCTTCGTCCTTAGCCAAGCAGAGAATAGCCATAAGTTCCGAAGCAGGCGTAATGTCAAAGCCCCCTTGCTGTGTAATGCCGTTGGTTGATGGGCCCAATCCAGTAACGATGCTGCGGAGTGAGCGGTCGTTCACGTCGAGCACTCGGCGCCATAGGATTTCTTTTAGTCCGAAGCCCTCCTTTTCGTGTTGATAAAGGTAGTTGTCGAGCAGTGCCGAAATCATGTTGTGGGCAGAGGTGATGGCATGAAAGTCGCCAGTAAAGTGAAGGTTGATGCGCTCCATGGGCAACACCTGGGCATAGCCACCGCCAGCAGCACCGCCTTTCATGCCAAAGCAAGGTCCGAGCGATGGTTCGCGCAGCGCCA
The DNA here is from genome assembly GCA_002431845.1 of Prevotellaceae bacterium UBA5903. Taxonomy (GTDB): domain Bacteria; phylum Bacteroidota; class Bacteroidia; order Bacteroidales; family Bacteroidaceae; genus Alloprevotella. Next base: position 1,455 of record DJEH01000136.1, read on the forward strand.
CACAAGCCTTTTTGCCGATGGCGTTGAGACCAAGGGCAAGGCCAATGCTCACTGTGGTTTTGCCAATGCCCGCACGAGTAGCGGTGATAGCTGTAACAAGAATGAGCTTGCCTTTCTTTTTTTCATCGATGAGCGAGAGGGGCAGTTTGGCAATATATTTGCCATAGTGCTCTATCTCTTCGGGGTCGATGTTTAGCTGACGTGCCACGTCGTCAATGCGTTTCAGCTGTGTGCTGTGCGCAATTTCTATGTCTGTTTTCATTTTGTATGGAAAATAAGATAAAAAAGTCTGCTTTATAGGGTTTCTAAGTGCAGAACCCGTGTTATGAAAAGAAGTAGAATCCCTACTGCAAAGTTACTCTTTTCTTTAGCATTATGCCATGCCTCATGAGCTAAAATGCGATGCAATGGCAAGGCATCTTGCATTTTTTGTCGTATATGAGGGGGCATATCTGCTCCATATAGCTATGCGTTATGTTTTGAGCATGGAGCGATTATTGATGATGAACTGTTCGTAAATGGCTGATAATGAGCTTTATATGATGCTTGTGCACGTATGCTTCTGCCGTAAGATGTGTAAGTAGTTGGCGTATCACGGCCG
>DJEH01000136.1:2140-2341 GCA_002431845.1 Prevotellaceae bacterium UBA5903
CGGCCGTGATACGCCAACTACTTGCGCAATGTTGTGTAGAAGAGCCCGCATGCTCTTTGTATGTGGATGCAAAAACATGGATTAGCTGCGTTTATTTTAAAGTATTGCACTATCTTTGTATAAGTATAAGATAGGCTACGGCTCAGCAAAACTAAAGCAAACTTTGTTCTGCATTCGTCTTGCACTATCTTTGCATAAGAT
>DJEH01000136.1:2431-4404 GCA_002431845.1 Prevotellaceae bacterium UBA5903
GCCTTGCACTATCTTTGCATAAGCAGTTTGCATATTCATGAATTAAAAAATTCTTAATCTTGCAGTTGATGGCATTGAAATTATACCCCTTAGGCATACAGACGTTTTCAGAGATACGCAACAGAAACATGTTGTATGTAGACAAAACGGCTTATGTTTACTCTTTGGCTCACACAAATGGCAAGTTCTTCTTTCTGAGTAGGCCAAGGCGCTTTGGCAAGTCATTGCTTGTTTCTACACTAAAGAGTTATTTTGAGGCAGACAGAGAGCTATTTGAAGGTTTGGCTATTGACAAACTTGAACACGAATGGGCTGCATATCCCGTGGTGCAAATAAGTATGGCGGGCGGAAAGGGGATGGGCAAACGGCAACTGCTTGAATATTTAGACTATCTACTAAATGCCGAAGAAAACAAGTGGTCAATAGCCAACCATATTATTAAGGGAGTGAACAATCGTTTGGCAAATTTGATACGCACCATTTACGATAAGACTCATAAACAAGTAGTGCTACTTATCGATGAGTACGATGCCCCTATTTTAGATGCGATGCACAATGTTGCATTGCTTGAGGAGCAACGCAACGTTATGCGTAACTTTTATAGTCCGCTTAAAGATTGTGAACCTTATCTGCGTTTTGTGTTTATTACGGGCATAACAAAGTTCTCGCAAGTGAGTATATTTAGCGAACTGAACAATGTGGTAAACATATCGATGAGTAAAGAGTATGCTGGCATTTGTGGAATAACAAGCAATGAACTTAAAGAACAAATGGCTGATAGCATAGCATTATTGGCACAAGAGCAGCAGATGACATACATGCAGACTTATGACAAACTATGCGAATATTACGATGGTTACCATTTTTCTTCTCAGTCGCCAGATATGTTTAATCCATATAGTTTGTTGTGCTGTTTTGCCGAAAAATCGTTCGGTGCTTATTGGTTTTCGTCGGGTACACCTACTTTTCTTATCAATATGATAAGGAAATTTAAGGTATCGGCTGCCGAAATAGGCAGAATGTATGCCAAGGCATCTGCATTTGATGCACCAACAGAAAGCATGAAAACGCTTACGCCACTTTTGTATCAGAGCGGATATATTACCATTAAAGATTACGACCCAGAAACACATGTATATATGCTTGACATTCCCAATAAAGAGATAAAAGTGGGATTGTTTGAGAGTTTGCTGCCCAATTATGTAGAGGCTAAATATGCCGAAGAGGGCGATGTAGTTGTGGCAAGAATGTCTGCAATGATTAATAAAGACGACATGAATGGGGCATTGTTGCTTTTGCAACAATTCTTTTCAACTGTGCCTTATTGTAACAATACTCATTACGAAGGTCATTATCAGCAGGTGCTCTTTATTATTTTTACATTGCTCACGAACTACGTTGTTAATGTTGAAGTCCATACCCCTAAAGGCAGGGTGGATGTGGTTATTCAGACACGCAGTAAGCTTTATGTAATAGAAATAAAGTTGAACAAAGATGCAAAGGCTGCTATGAACCAAATCGAAATTAATGAGTATGACAAATCTTTTGCCTTGTGCCATAAAGAGGTGGTTAGGGTAGGAATAAACTTTAATTCGAAAACGGGTAATATTGATGATTGGATAGTAGAAACGCATTAAGTATATGATTAGCTCTTCCACGCTTTTTACTTACCTGCTCATCTAAAAACAACACGCGCAAACCGCGGCTTTAATTGCCAGGTTTGCGCGTGTCTCTTTATTCTAAAAACTCAATGATTTCTCGTTGAGGCGTGTGGAGTATGGTAGAGTTTAGTCGTTCATGCCATCCCACATACCGCCGTTGCCATTGTCCTTCCAAACGGGATTTTCCTTTTTGTTAGAGAGGATGTCGTCGTCCGAATCAAGGGTAGGTGTGTCATTACCGCCCGAAAGGATGTTGAGTGCAACACCGTTTTCCCAAAGTAGTGCGTAGGGGGTGCTTTGGGGAGCTATATA
>DJEH01000122.1 GCA_002431845.1 Prevotellaceae bacterium UBA5903
GTCGTTGGTTCAAGCCCATCCTGAAGCGCAAAGGCTTGCAAACATTCAATGTTTGTGAGCCTTTTTTGTGTTTATAATATTTTATAATTAATTGAAAAACGTAATAGAGTTATGGGAAAGCACAAGAAAAACAACGTAGTGAGAGCTTATAAATCATTGTTGCAGAACGATAAAGATTGGGATTTTATATATTTACTCCAATTAGAGCAAAAGAAAATGAGACGCATGCTTGCCTATTTTTCGCAGCCAGAGATAGCAAAATACAATAAGCGAGTGATTAAAGAGATATCATTATGTTTGCGGCTGTTAAACATTGTGCTTGAAGAAGAGAAACTTATAGAGCTATGGCGCGGCGAAGCCAGTAAATGCTATAACGTACACTCGCACAGAAATACAGATGGCAAAATGCACACGCTCGAATTTGAGTATACAGCCATGCCACCACAATTTCCCAAATACGTAAATATTCGCAATGGCATACGTTTCAAGCCAACAGCAGTCTGCTCCAATAACATTTCTGTTTCTGTATACGAACAAAAGTTGCATGAAGAAAACTATAAAGACTCCTTGCGTCAAGCAAAGGCTTGGCATCTATACAATGTAGTGCGCGAATACAAAATGCAGGGGTGGTGGGATTAAGCAAATACTTAATGCCACTCGTAGTTTCTGCTTGCTACTGCTTAAACACATTTTATGCAGCATATAAATAAGCCGTCTTTGCACTTATGGGACAATTTTTTCTATAAACTAACGAAAGTACATTGTATAAAATCACCATAAAAAGGTATTCTTAAACTACAATCAAAAATCGTAACTTTGCACCCTAAAATCGATAAAAAGCATTAATAATGCTTTCTCTATTTACAAAACAATACATTTACCCCAAAAACTGTTTAAGAATGAAAAAAAGATTATTACTTTTGTTACCTCTTTTAATGTGTGGATTGATGCTTCAAGCCAAAAGTGCACTTGTAGTAATAGCGCATGGATCGCCTATGATGAGTTGGCGTAAACCAGTTTTAGCACTTGAACATAAGGTTGATAGCTTGGTAAAGGCAAAGGGCTTAAGCAATATAAGCTACGTGCGTGTAGCGATGATGGAGTATACCGAACCTTCGGTAGCATCTGTTATCAAAGATTGTGAAAAGCAAGGCGTAGATACGGTTTTTGCCCTTCCGCTATTTATAGCACCCTCAAGCCACTCAGAGGAAGACTTGCCCAATTTGTTAGGTTTAAAGTTTACCCCCGATGTGCGTGAAGAATTGGCTGAAGAAAATGCCGAATTGGTAAAGTCGCCCCTCCGTATCATACTTGGTCCAACACTTTATAGCACCGACATCCTTGAAAAGGTGATGCTTAACAACGTGAAGCAAATGAGCAAAAATCCCAAAGAAGAGGCTTTGTTGCTTGTGGCACATGGTGACCCCGAACGCATAGGTTTTTGGCAAATATTGCTCTACCGTACATGCGAATATGTAAAAAAACATACGGGCATTACTTATGCCGATGGCGAACTTATTGAAATGGGTACAGGCATGGAAAAAGAAATGTTACCCCTTATTGAAAAGGCTGCTAAAGAAAAGGAACGTGTTCTTGTTCAAGGCATTTACCTTACTTCGACCATTGCAGGGATGGCACGTCGCAACCAAATGGAAGCAAAACAAGCTGGCATAGTAAAAAAGTATGGCACTCAAGTGGTATATAGCGAAAATGGTATTCTTCCGAATGCATCAAATGCCATAGCTAATTGGATAGTTGAACGTACAGAAGAGTTTTTGAAACACTAATAAATGAAAAGAAATAGCATTATTGTATGCACTTTGGCAATGCTCTTTCCCTTTGTGGCACAAGCGCAAGACATTGCAAAAGAAAGTGTCACTCAATCAGCACAAAATAAACAACAAACGCTCACGGGCATAGTGTTTAGCCCAGAGCAAGAGCCGTTGGTGGGAGTAGCCGTGCGCATTCAAGGCACCAAATTGGTGGCTATAACCGACGAGAATGGACGATACACCTTAAATGGAAGGTGGAAAGCAAAGGCAGTCATACTATTTAGCTGCTTGGGCTATAAGGCTGAGCATGTGACTTATAATGGTCAAGATGTGATAAATGTCACCATGCAGTCTGGGTCGACCAATTTGAAAGAAGCTGTTGTGGTGGCACGTACCAACATCAATGCTATTGATTTGCGTGCAAGAGCTGGTGTGGTTGAAGCCGTAGATGTTAAGCGCATCGAGCAGAAACCTATGATAGATATGGCAATGGCTCTGCAAGGATCTGTGCCAGGACTGACCATTACCAATACAGGAGATTTGGGGTCTTCACCTAAAATTCGTTTACGTGGAAACTCTTCTTTACGGCAAGGCAATGCCACAAACGAACCTCTTTATGTAATGGATGGCCAAATTATATCTTCTGAGACGTTTTACAACCTCAATCCGGCAGACATAAAAAGTCTTAAGGTACTGAAGGATGCCACAGCTTGTGCTCTTTATGGTGTAAAAGCTGCTAATGGTGTGATAGAAATTGCTTCGCAACGTGGCCATGAAGGAGCCCCAACTGTGTCGTACAGCATGAACATGGGTATTACGGCACGTGGGCGTAGGGGTATTAAGATGATGAACTCCGCAGAGAAGCTTGAACTTGAACGCCTTATGCAAAACCCTGAGGCACCAGGCTATCTTTATAGCGAAGACTACTATCGTAAGTATTATGCTTCTTCGCCCAATCTCAACCAAATGATAGCAGTAGGCGCAGCAAAACTTGATTCGATGCGTAACATCAACACCGATTGGTTTAAAGAGTTGCTACGCAATAGCATGTATCAACGCCACAATATTAGTTTGAGAGGTGGCAACGAGCAAACAACTTATTTCGTATCAGCTAATTATTCTTATCAAGGTGGTCGTTTACCTGGCAACAATAAACGAAGAATGAGTGCACGTCTTAATGTGGACCAAAAAATAGGACGATGGGGCTATGCCATGTTGGGCGTAACGGGAGCATATTCTAAAACCAAAACACCTTGTGGCTCAACTCACGACCCCTCTTCGCTTATTTACGAACTTAATCCTTATGAGCAGAAATCGGGTAAGTTATGGTCGTATAGTGGACAAACTTACAACGACTTACTTAACCAATATCAAAGCGAAAGCAATGCCAATGAAGTGGGGGGTAATGGTAATATAACGCTTACGCCACTGCCAGGACTTGATATTGCAGCAGTGGCTGGCATAGACTTTTTGCTTGACGAGGGACACCAATTTACACCCTCTACAGCATATAGCGAAACCCATAGTGGCGTGGCTGAAGAGGCAAGGGGTATTTATGCTAAGCAAAAAAACACTACTACCAATATATCGGCCAACTTGCGTGCCACATACACACATACGTTTCGCGATATACACGACCTTACGCTCAGTGTGAATATGGACTATTATGACACGAATAGCGATGGACTATCTACTACGGGATATGGTGTAGGAACCATTAATTCGGCAGCAGCCATCAATCAGTCGCTCACCGGAACGCGTCAAGTAAAGATGAGTGCGCCTCGCGACCATAGCCGCCAGATGGGTGTAGGTGGTGTGTTGGGTTATAGCTTATTGTCTACTTATGACCTTTATGCCACGTATAAAGCCGATGCATCGTCTGTATTGCCTAAAGATAAGCGTTGGAATAGTGCATGGGCTGTGGGCTTGGGATGGACGCCTAGCCGTTACGATTTTATGAAAGATAATAAGGTGGTTACGCGGCTTAACTTTAAGGCCTCGTATGGTGTTACTGCTAATTTGAATGGTGTATCAGTTTCGTCTACCACAGGTACGTTTTCTTATACCACAGATTCTTATGAGAACCAACGTCCACTCGGCATCATTTCGCTCTATAATAAGGACCTCAAACCTGAGCAGAACAAATCGGTTGATGTAGGCATGACACTCGATCTTTTTCACCGCATAACGATAGATGCAAATTATTATAACCGCCGTACGGAGCAAGCATTGCTTGATGTTCCCATCCCTTCTTCAGTAGGCTACACTACGCTGAAGCGTAACATTGGTGTGCTGCAGAACAATGGTGTGGAAATTGGTTTGAGTGCAAAGCTGATAGATACACGCAATTGCCGTTTTAGTATAGGTGCTAATTGGGCTTACAATAATAATAAGGTGCTCGACCTCTACTATGCCGATCGCATCTATACATCAACCGATGCGCTTGTGCCCGATTATGAGGTTGGAAAGTCGTATGATATGCTCTATGGACCAGTATCATTGGGCATTAATCCGCTTACTGGCTATCCCGTTTTCAAGTTGCCAAATGGTAGCGAAAAACAGGCTACTGAAAAACTAACGAAGGATGATGTGGTGGCTTTAGGCCACCTTACACCTCCCTATAATGGGGCATTCAATGTGAGTTTGTCGTACAAGTCGTTTGACTTTGATATGGACTTTTATTATGTTTATGGTGGTGTGCAACGCTTCAACTATAGTTATGTACGCGACAAAGATGACGTAATAAAAAATGCCGTGGCAGGACAAACACAAAAGATGTGGTTTAAACAAGGTGATGAGAACAAACAGTATTGGACTCCGTTTTATACTTCGAGCACAGCCGAAGACAACATAGCCCTATATGCAAACTCGCGTACTGTGGGCAAGAGCAACTATTTGCGTCTTTCTATGTTGTCGATGCGCTATCGCTTTTCAGATAGTTTCCTAAGACGCTACCTACCTTTTGTAAAACATGCAAATATAGGCTTACAAGCTTCAAACTTGTTTACATGGAGTTCGTATAAAGAGAGTGACCCAGAAAGCGGAACCCTTGCTGGTACCACACAACCAGTTTATACAATTAATCTTAACTTGACTTTCTAAATGATAATGCACGTTTTTAAGTCTGTAACAAATCAAGGTAGACAAGTTTCTACTATACCCCATGGCTCTGCCATGAGCAAGTTCTTGAACTGTATATGCCGTTATTCATGGATGTTCGCGTCAATGTTACTTGTGAGTGTGGTAACAGTATCTTGTTCGCTCAATGTGCCACCTCCCGACCAATATTCCGACCCTGATGCTGTAAAGGATGTGAGCAGTGCACGTGCTTTTTTAGCATCGTGCTACATAAGTTTTCCGCACTATGATTACGACCTCTCGGTTATGGGCAACGACTTTTGCCCTACATCGTTGGCTGGAAAGGATGTTAATGAGTTGAATGTTTATAATTGGAGCAATAAAGACCTTACGACCCTTGCAACTGGCATGTGGCAAGACTACTATACATGCATCTCGAATTGTGATGTGTTGCTTGATCGTCAAGGTATGATAGTAACGGCTACTCCCGATGAGGTAAAGAAGAAAAATGCTGTATTAGCTGAGGTAAAAACTCTTAAGGCTATGTGTTACTTCGATTTGTTGCGTCTTTTTGCTACACGCTACGATGACAATAGCTCTGCGGATGGTGTGGTTATTAAGAACGAATTTGGTTTTGAAGTAAACAAGCGTAGCAGCAAGCAAGAAACGGTGGCTTATATTGAGAAGCTACTTGCTCAAGCCCTAACAACAGACAATTATCCAAGTGCTAATGGGTGGCTATCGCGCTATGCTGTGCAGTATATGTTAGCCGAAGTAAATCTTTACAAAGGCGATTACGAAGCAACAGCACTTTATGCAGACTCGCTGATTGATGTATGCCAGGATGACATGCTGGGGCCCACTGCTTACCAACGCTTGTGGAAAAACGATAGTTTTGATGGGCGTATTTTTGCTTTTAATACAAAGAGTAGCTTCTATACGTCTATTCAGTACGACGAGAAAGAAGGTGACTACTATGCACTTAGCCCACAAATAGTATTTTCGGCAACAGACTGCCGCAGACAAAGCTCTGTTTACACCATGCAGATGAAAGGGCTTGAACGTCGTTTGCTAGGTAAATACAACATGATGAATAAGCAAGGCCTACAGCCTGCTTACATCAACCGCATGCGCTATGCAGGAGCTTATTACATGGCAGCTGAGGCTTATGCTCGCTTGGGCAATACGGAAAAAGCACTGTCGCGCATAAATCATTATTTGAGACTCGTAGGAGCAGACGAATTATCATCGTCGCTCATAGGTGACGATTTGATATCAGCAATACTGCATGAGAAAGCAAAAGAATATGTGGGCGAAGGATGCAATTGGTTTATGCTGAAGCGCACTCGTCAGTCCTTACCAAGATTTACTACATGGGGTATAGCCACATCATCCATTATAAATGCCACTGACTACCGATGGACATTGCCTTTGCCTATGTCTGAATATAAGTATAACGACAAAGTGCAGCAAAATCAAGGATGGTAATACCTAATAAGTTGGCAAATACATACTTTTAATACACGTTGTTTGCCTATAAATGGTGTAAAAAAGGTATTTTTACCATGTGAAAAATAAAACATATTAATAAAACAATAAAAAATAAGAAAACTATGAGAAAGCAGAAACTATCGCTTTTGATTTCATCATTTGTTTATTCGCTTTTAGCTATTGTAGCTACCACGTTTGTGGCATGTAGCAGCGATAATAATGGTGATGGCGAAATGACAAACTATGTGCAATTTACAGCCGACAAAGCTTCGATTGCCGAAGACGACGTGGATGGTATTACTGTGAATGTGTTGCTAGCTAAAGCACCTACAACAGCACAAACCATTACGCTTTCGCTCGAAAACAATGAGGGCGACATTGCTCAAGTGTCTCCATCGGTTCTCAACATTGCAGCAGGACAGAAAGAGGCTTCGTTTAAGATTTTATCAAATAATAAATCGTCGCTTGTTTCGGGCAAAGTGCTTACATTGAAAGCTTCATTCTCGGATGCTAATATGCAGGTTTCGGGAGAGCCATTGAAGGTTACCTTTACTCCAGCTGCAAGCATGCCCACACTTACCGATGCGCAATTGCAACTTATTGAAGGATATAAGGAAAAGTATGGCATAGACCTTATGCGTATTATTGGCAAGCACGAGGTGCAGACTACAATTACTTATAACGATGATGATAAAGCACTTTATAATGACAATAATGAAACGCGCATACTTAAAGGACAGACTATCATTACGCTCAGTGATTATGCTACTGCCGATACCCCTATACTTAAGATGACAAGCAATCCTATGGGCATGCACGACTACTTGTATGAGATGTTTCGTAAGCAAACTGTAGATGACAATGAATATTTTCTGCAAAGTCCTTATAGTGCGGCAGCAGTTGCAGCCAGTGGCTATGACTATAGCAAGGATGTGTTCTCTTGCGAGCTTGATAGCATTGTTATTGACCCTTCAGATATGAGTTTGCACTTTGTTGGAACTCGTGCTAATGCTTATGGCGATGATATAACAGTGGTTCCCTTCCAATATGGTTTCACCGCTTGGGACCGTTTAAAGGCTCTTGCTAATGAGGGCAAAGAGGTTGAAGTAGACGAGGGTGAAGGCAACAAGAGCATGGTGTCACTTAGCGACATCATAGATATGGGCGGATCGCTCAATCCTGATTCATATCTCTTTAACTCTACTATTAGCGAAGATGCGTGGGATAATCCTGTGAATTATGTAACACCACAAGGTGCAATTGACTTTGCAACAGGTAAGATGAGTTTCGCTTTCCCTTGGGACTTCTCTGTTGCTAGTGGTTATGAACGCATCAGTGTGGTATATACATTCTAAACAAAAAGGCTCAACAGCCTAATATGTCTAAACAGGTGGCCAAAGATATAGAAAGCATTTGCCTTTCTGTTTTGTCTACCTGTTTTTTTATTTTCTGAAAACACTATTGTATAAATCATAGAAAGTATAATCAAATAATAATGAAGCAATTTACTTTAGGCATTGTTTCACTCATACTGCTATTGTCGTTGGGGCGCGCAACCAAAAGTGTTGCTCAGCCGCAACTGTTGTCACATCCAGCTCATACCATAGAGGGTACACTTGCTAATGGCATGCATTATATAGTGTTGCCCAACAAATTGCCTCGTCACGACATTGAGCTGCGTCTTGTTATGCGTGTAGGCTCGTTGCAAGAGCAGGCCAATCAGCATGGTGGTGCTCATTTCCTTGAGCACATGGCTTTTGCAGGTACGAAACATTTTCCGAATGTTCAGTGGGTTGATTTTTTTGAACGTATGGGCATGAAATATGGTCGCGACATCAATGCTTTTACGGGTTTTGACCGCACCATATATTGGCTCACTTTGCCTGCACCCATCTCTGCAAATCTGATGGATAGCACTTTGCTTGCAGTGCGTGATGTGTTGGATGGCATATCTTTTCAGCCAGAGGCTATTAAAAGTGAACGCGGTGTTATACTTGAAGAGTTGAGGGGATATAATACGGGCGATGATTTCTACAATCTGAAAATAGGTAAGGGCATATATCCTCAGCATATGCCTTTAGGCTCTGAAGTGAATATTAAAAGTATCGGCCGTTCGCAGTTGGTTGACTTTTATAATCAGTGGTATTTGCCCCGTTATGCAACGCTCATAGTTGTTGGTAATGTTGAGGCTACAGACATAGAAGCACGCATCAAAAAAACTTTTGCAGATATATCTAAGAATAGTCGTTCGGTGCTTACTGCTCACCCTTTAACATACAATAAAGGCATTACTATACAGACGCAAGTTGATGAGAATGCTACTACACAACGTTTAGAACTTATCATTCCTCACCCCACTATCGTGGGCAAGACCATAGCTTCGGCAGTAGATAAAGAGCGTAACCGCATGTTGGTGCGTGCACTTAATGCTCGTATGGCTGCACGTGGCATCAAATGCGATGTATCTGATGCATGGTATCTTGCAAGCACTAATCATTGGGTGTTTGCTGTAAGCGGAGCAAGCCGAGATAGTGTTTTAAGTGACTTGCAGCATGCACTATCCGAATGTCAGAATGTGGTGAAGAGAGGATTTTCTGATGCTGAGCTCAACCAATATAAACAGTTTGCTGTACAATCATTAAAGCCAGACACTATGCTTTGCTTGTCTACAAAATGGGTAGACGATTTTGTAGATTATGTTATTAGTGGCGATCGCTATATACATACACCTAATGACGTAGAACTTGTGCGAAAGGGCATTATGCAAACCACAAGCAGCCAAATGCAAAAGCTTATGAAAGGTTTGCTTAATAATGGCAATCATACGCTCTTGGTGGCTAATAAAGTAATGGCAAATGATGCTGACACACTTGCGCCTGCCATCATGCGTAAGCTATGGAAGCAGGCTCTGAAACAGCCTGTAGCCCCTTACATATACAAACCCAAACTGCAAGAAAAAGCAGACTTCGCTCATACACTCCCTGTATCTTCGTGTCTTTCAGTAAAACATGCAGATATATCACCACTACGCATACAACACTTTGATGATTTATCTGCAACAGAATATACATTGTCTAATGGATTGACCTTGCTATGTCGGCACACTTATGAGCAAGACTCTACGGTGCATCTTTCATTGCTTTCGCGTGGTGGGCTATCAGATTTATCACAACAGCAATATCCACTTTTAAAAGATGCAGCAAGCTATGTAGACATGGGGGGATTGGCTCATGTTTCTGCCGATACTTTGCAGATGCTCATGGTTGATCATAATCTCTCAATGAGCATAGGCATTGACAACTATTGGCATCAATTACTAGCTTCTTCGCCCACAACTCATGCGCAGGAACTTTTTAACTTGGTATATGAGAAACTCACTGCTCCTGGTCGCGACTACAAAGAATTTCAAGAATCGCGTAAGGAGGAACTTGCTACTTATGGCAAGAAGAGCTATCTTGAGCGTATGCTCGAACGTGACCCCGATCGCATGCTATCGCGCACGCTTGACTCTATAGTGGGCAATGGTGGTGTATATGGCTATGCTGAAATACCTCAAAATGTGGCAGAGAAGGTTCATCTTGATTCGCTTACGGACTACTATATTCGCCTCTTTAGCAATCCACGACAAACGATTATTGTTTTGACTGGCAATCTTGCAGAAGATGTAGTGAATAAGGCTATTAATACGTTTTCATGCTTGCATCTTGCAGCAGCCGATACTTTGAGTTGCAACGACCATGTGTACAACATAGAACCACACTCTTTTGAGAAGCGTTTTGAAAATAGTGTAGAGTCGCAGTCAGTGCTCAATGTTATATATGCAGGCAACTATTCACCTTCGCTAAAGAATACACTGACCTTTAAGCTGATGCGTGATATTTTGCAAGATCGTATGTTGAGCATATTGCGCAAGCAAATGAATATTGTTTATTCGCCCTACGCAGATCTTTATTATATTGGTCGCCCGCAGCAAGTTTACTACTTTTGGCTAACTGTAGCAGTAAAGAAAGAAAACCGCGAAAAAGCGCTTTCGGCACTTCGTAAGGTTGTGACGCAGTTGCAGCAAAACGTAGTGGATAGCGGAGAATTAAGCAAGATGAAACGTGCCTTCCAAGTGAATAAGCGCAAGATGCTTTCAGATGATGCTGCCGCTGAATGGAAGTCTACGCTTACCTCGCTTGTGCGTAATGGCGAAAGCATTGCAGATTTTAATCATTATGATGAAATATTGCAAAGTATCACACCTAACGACATTAGAAAGGCTTTTCAGCAATATATAAAACTTGAAAATACCATACTTTTGACAAAAGAATAAATTATTTATGATGAATATCAAACACTTTTTATCTTCGCTAATACTGCTTGTTGCCATGTTTTGCGAAGTGCAAGCTCAATCGCAACCAGAGGCGTATAGACTGTACGATGCTAAGGGTAATGCAGTTGCTTACGACAAAATGATAGCAGCTATGGCTAAGGCAGATGTAACTTTTGTGGGGGAAATTCACAATTGTGCAATTACTCACTGGATGGAATTGAAAATGCTAGAGGCTGTATCACACGCAGACGCTCAACAACATCAATCTCTTGCTGTTGGAATGGAGATGCTCGAAGCAGATAATCAGCTCATTATCAACGAATATCTACAAGGTATTATTGGCTCTGATAAGTTTGAGGCTGAATGTCGCCTTTGGGATAACTATTCTACAGATTATGAACCTTTAGTTTATTATGCCAAAGCAAACCATTTGCCTGTGATAGCTACGAATGTGCCGCGACGTTATGCAAGTGTGGTAAAAGACCATGGCTTGCCTTTCCTCGACTCATTATCGGTAGAGGCGAAAAGCTATCTGCCCCCATTACCTATTAAGTATGTGAAGAATGAAGAAGCAAAGGCTGGTTTCGAAATGATGAAGTTGATGAGTGGCAAAGCTAAAAATGCCAATGCCGATTTTATGTCACAAGCGCAAGCCATTAAAGATGCAACAATGGCATGGCACATAGCACAAACGCTTAAGCAACGTGGTGGGCATCTTGTTCATTTCAATGGAGCGTACCACTCAGATGCGCATAATGGCATCATTCCTTATTTGTTGCAATATCGTCCAGGAACAACTACTTGTGTTGTGCGTTCAGTGCGTCAAGATGAAATTAAGCATCTCGATTCCGATTATATAGGACTTGCCGATTTTTATATTGTTATTCCAGAGGATATGTCTATGTCTTACTGAATTTCTTTGTGATAAAAGAAGAGGTTAGTAAGAACCACAGACTATATGCAATATGCAAATAGGGCCTATGTTATCCTATTAGGAGATATAGGCTCTGTTTGTTGATATGTATTATTCAATTGTTGCCATTGATGTGAGTTTACCTGTTTCAATTTAAATTACTTGCTTATCAATAATTAGTCAAAAGGCAGACCTTTAGTATTGTGGGCCTGCCTTTTGATCAATATAGCTTATTTAAGTTTTTTTCCATCTGTACGATAGATGTGATTGAGTGGAGTTACGATAATGATTTCACCTTCTCTTAAAACCTTACGTACTTTTAATTGCCGCTTGCCTATCGTGTTATTGATGCCAAGAGGTTGGTCAATATCGTTGGGAAGATTATCTTTTATGCTCCAGCGTAAATAGGGGTAACCATCATTGATATCAGCGCGTCGTCCCCATATATTCTCAAAATCCCAACCCACGAAAGTTGCTATTCTCTTCATTTCTTCGGTGCTGCAAGGAGTGTCGAGTGTGTCGTCGCTCTGCCCTGTGGCTTGTTTGTCAAAGTAGTTTTTTGCATTCTCAAAAGCGGGATAGCCATTGCAACGAACTCCAGCAGTTGCATCATCAGAACCTGTGACTGCGCCTATGGCATAGCTACTATATGTGTAGTTGTTTTGTTGCCCGCCAATTAACCCAGCTATTCCTATGCCTACACCATCAACATTGCCACGTGAATAGCAGTTTTTGCAAGTTCCATTACCGCCTCCACATAGACCGCCAACATTGCTTGCACCATTTACATTGCCTTCTGTATAGCATTCTGAAATAGAAGCTAGGTTAAGCCCAACAAGGCCTCCTACGAAGTCTTTGGTACCAAACACATCGCCGCTGGCCTTGCAACGTTCAATGGTTGCTTGAAATGCGTAACCTACGAGTCCACCTACTTTGTTCTTACCTTCAACTATAGCTGTAGAGTAAGAAGCTTCAGCCTTGTTTGAGAGTTCACCAACAAGGCCACCTGTAATATCACCGCCATAGACCTTGCCAGCGGAATAACAACCTATGACATTGTTGCCTTTTCCTAACAAACCGCCCACATAGGTACCTTGTGCCCCTTGAACATTACCGGTAGCATAGCATTGAGAAAGGTCATTGCCTTGACCAACAAGACCGCCTATATAAACCTCTTCGCCATCAGCATTTTCACCATCGTAGGCAACATCGCTTTCGCTATAGCAGTTAATGAAAGAGTATGAAAATCCGCCAACTAATCCGCCAACATATTTTAATCCTCGCACCTTTCCTGTGGCATGGCAAGAGGTAAATACCCTTCCTTGCCCAGCAAGTCCTCCAACGTATGTCTTCCCTATGATGTCGCCTATTGCATAGCAGTGTGTGGTACTGATATTGTCGCCATAGACGTCTCCAAGTAGTCCACCAACACATTCATTTCCGATTACTTTTCCTGTGGCATAGCTACTTTTTATCAAAGTGGCTCTGCCTACAAGTCCGCCAACATGATTGCTATTAGCTGCCGAAACATTACCTTTTGCATGACAAGAAACCAGATTGCAAGCTTGTCCTGCTAATCCTCCAATGTTATATCCTGCATGGCCATTGTCCTTTACGCTACCAGTAGCGTAGCAATCTAATAAAACACCTCGTTTACTGTAGCCAATGAGCCCACCCAAATTACAATATCCCTCAACCGCAGCAGATGAACTACAATTGCGCAAAGTGTCGGTCTCATTCGGTAACTCACTATAGCCAATGAGTCCGCCAGTACTCATATTAAGCCAATTTTCATGCGTGATTACGCTACCTGTGCTGCTGCAGTTAGAAACGTATCCGCGATTATGCCCAATGAGCCCACCTACATCACAACCTTCAAGGACTTCAACTTTCCCATCAACATGACAATTATCTATCGTCCCGTGGTTCTCGCCTGCTAACAACCCCACATAGCCATACGAATTGCTGCCGGAGCTTTTTGCAGTGCGTAGAATAGCTGCAGAATTGATATTGACATTGCTTACTTTGGCTTCTGTGCCTAAATAGCCAAAAAGACCTTGTTGAATGCCTCCATAGTTCGTCAATTCGTCTATGTTTTCATGAAGTTGATATAATCCCGAAATGGTATGCCCTTGACCATCAAATGTGCCGTTGAATGTGCTATTGTAGGTAGAGCCTATTGAAAGCCAAGGAATAGCACGAATATGTCCACCCCAATGTTCTGAGTCCTTAGTATCATTGAGTTGGATGTCGGCATCCAATTTTATTGTTTTGCCCGTGAAATCTGTGGCATCTTGCACTCCTTCGATACCTCTAGTCATGATAGACAGACCAAGTAACTGTTCCTTTGTCTTGATGACATAAGTGCTTGCAAATGGATTTTGAAAAGGTTTGAGATCGTAGGTGAAGTTATCGAGCCATTTAGCATATAGAGTAATATTGCTGCTGAGTGTGCTGTTAAAGTCAAATACTTGTGTGTTTGCTGCATCTGTATACCAACCTGCAAAAACTTTATCACTGAGTGTTGGGAAGGCAGGAGCACTAATTTTGCTATCCTTTAATACACTTTGCGCTATTACAGTTGATCCACCATTGGAGTTGAAGGTAACCTTGTAAGGTGGTGTGAAGTTGCTTTCAGTTGCTGCGTATTTGCCTTCGTGGCAGTTGTAGTAGTCCAACTTTAAGTTATGGGTAGCATTCCATTGGTCTATCCAATAATTGAACACGTTAGCCAATTCTTTACTTTGTAGATAGGTAGTAGATTTTCCGCCCATTCTATCTACTATTTCTTGTTCGGCAGAATAAAAATATACATCAGCATCGTAGAGAGCATTAAAGAGGTGTTCTTTTTCTCCCATAGGTACGCGATATCCCTCTTTATCAAAGGTGCCAGAGAATATGAAGTTGGCTATGGTGTCGTTGCTATAAGTATCACCACCTATATAATTTTGATTGCCTACGATAGCAGATACATCAACAGAGCCTGTAATATGAGCAGAGCTGGAGCAGTTAAGAATATTGGTATTGCCTTCAAGTGCGATTTGTCCTAAAATTCCACCTACTCCCCATCCAGTGCTTTCTACGCGGCCAGATGTCCAACATTGCATGATATTAACGTTGCGTGAGTAACGTGATGAGCAACCTGCAAGAATGCCTATGTTTCCCTTTGAAGTCTTTGCCCACACATTGGTAATACCTAAATTTTTTATTGTAGCACCATGATGAAGCACTCCAAAGAAACCAGAATTGTCATAATTCCCATTCATATACATGTTGCGTACTTCATGATAATTGCCATCATAGCAGCCGCGGAAGGTGAAGACATTATAATTGTCCTCAGTCATGTTGTTACGATTAGCGCCCTGTCCTATAGGTATCCATTCATCAGGCATCTCTTTGTCCCATTGATTTTGAGGAAGATTGAGGTTAATATCTGCGATTTGTTTAATGTATTGATTGCGGAAGTCCCACCCCATGTTGCTGATTGTAGCTAAATTGCGTAGGTGCTCTTTAGTGCTTATAAGGTAAGGGCTTTCTTCAGTTCCGTTGCCTCCAGCTATATAATCGGTTAGGTTCGTAGCCTTTATACCTGTTGGAATAGGATACTGATCAGGGCGATAAACCCAAGTGCTGATCCCCATCCAAGCTGCTACCATGTTAAGTGTATCCACAAATTCTTGGCTTTTCATTTGCATGGTTGTTTTGGCTAAAGTGCCGCCCAAAGTGCGCGAAAAGTCGTCAGCAACAGGATTCGTGGTGCAGTTGTAAGAGCAGTAAAGAGTGCGTGTGCTATTTTGTGATTCGCTCCAATAACTAGCTTGAAAACCTTTTATAGTGGCATGGTTGTCCGACCCAATACATTTGCCCGTTGCGAAACAGTTGATAGTGACTCCTGGACTGTCGCTAACTACATCTCCCATATATGTAGAACCAACTCCATTTTCGCCTACAAATGCAGCTGCTATGCAACTCCATCCACCAACTGTGACATTACCAGTACAGTAGCACGATTCTATGTGGCCAACGTTGCAAGCTACAAAGCCAGCAGCACTCTTGGGAGAAATAATATTGCCCATGGAGTAGCATTCACGTATTGTTCCATCGTTATTAGAAACAAATCCTGCGCAATCAAAGTTCGCATATTTGTAGGTACTGTTTGTGACTTCTACATTTGCCCAACAGCGTTCAATTAGAGCACCATCAAATTGCGATCCACAGAATCCTCCTGCGCGATATTGAGTGACATGGCATTTACCCTCTGCATGGCTATCGCGTATTACAGCGTTTTTCCCAATATTGGTACCAACAAGCACTCCGGCAGATCGCGTGCCTTTTGCAGTAGCATTAGCAGAACAGAACTCTACTATACCATTTTCGTTTAAACCAACGATAGCACCGCAAGGTCCGCTTTCTGTAGAGCCAACGAAACCTGTCACAGAACAGTGGCTAATTGTTCCTCCAACATTGATAGCAGTAATTCCACCAATTGCTACAGCACCGATTAAGGTGTCATTTTCAAGTTTTAGATTACTTATAGAACCGCCATCAACATATCCGAACAATCCTTTATTCCATCCTGAAAAGTCAAGATGGATGTCGCTTGTCGGATCATTAATGTCTATTTTCCCGAAGTCGGGAGCTTGGTTATAGTACAGATTATGTATTGTATGTCCTCCGCCATCAAAGTTTCCTCTAAAGTAGAGTGTGTCGGAAGTCCACTCCCATGCACTTGTTTGATTGTAAAAGATGCCTCCAATGGGAGTCCATTGTTTCTTCTCTACACTACGCTTTGACGAATCGCTCATATAAAGGTCTGCATCCAAACGGATGTACTTTCCTTTGAAGTCTTCGCCAGCATTTACTCTCTCTGCAAAACCCGCAAGATGTTCGGCTGTTTTTATAAGGAAAGGATCCGTTACAGAGCCTGTTCCAAATAGCTCCTTGTCAATGCCACCGTTCCAAACGTTCTGTGCATAAAGAGGCAAAGACAAGGATAAAATGCAGTATGATATGACTGCCAGTAATGTATAAAATATTCTTTTCATACCACTCATGTGTTGTATTATTAGATTGGGTTGATAGTTAAATTTCTATTCGCAAATATAGGACTTCAATTATTATTATGCATGAGTGAAAAGCTTGATTGAGCTGTTTTGTACGCATTGAAACATAATTTTTACGTTGTGAAGCATTAACAATTAAAATGTAAAGGTATATTTGCATTAAAATGAGTTTATGCCATGATTACAACTTGTTTAGAAAGGTCTTTTTGTTATGCGCTTAAGCTCTTTTATACATAATCTAATATTAACGATATAAA
This sequence comes from Prevotellaceae bacterium UBA5903, assembly GCA_002431845.1. Lineage (GTDB taxonomy): Bacteria > Bacteroidota > Bacteroidia > Bacteroidales > Bacteroidaceae > Alloprevotella. The sequence goes on from DJEH01000122.1 coordinate 16,890, forward strand.
ATAATAGATGAATACAGAACTGTTTATACGGCTTCGAGATGTTTCGTGTGGCCTTTTTCTAATGTTCCAAATTCTTGGAACGTTAGCTTTATATATCAAAGGAAGACACCATCACCTACAGCGTACAGCCTTTTACTTTATGCTATATTTGCTGTTGCTAAGTTTATTTGAATTCTACGTTTTCTTTATTCACAATTTCCTTGGTGACGATGTAGTGTTCATTACAGATATGTTGCAAATGACTGTTGTGCCTTTGGCTCTAATGCTGCTATATCGTCTTACGCACATGCAAAGTATGCGTGTTTTGTATGCAGTTATCAACATCTTTCCCTATGTGGGTGCTATATTAGTATATATCATTTGTCCTTCAGAAGCCATCTATAATATGATTTTATTAGTAGCTTTTATTCATTCATTTATGATTATTGGGTTTGGTTACGTGGCTGTGCGGCAGTTTAATAAGCGTCTTGTGGCAAATTTTTCGTCTGATGAAAATTTATCACTACGTTGGATGCGCTTGCTATTGCTTTTGTATGTGTCTTTGGCAATAGTTTGGTTTTTAGCCACGAGATTTGCAACACCATTTGCCGCTACTATTTATAACGTAGCGTGCCCTATCATTTTTGGCTTGTTATGCTACTTTGTTTATCGGCAAGAGGACATGCTCGAAATATTGCATATGTCAAACGAAGATATCGATTCAATAGAGTCACAAACATCCTTGCCAGTTGATATAGTAGATAGTCAGATGCGTTATCATTTTGATGAGGTCTTCAAAAAGTTGTTTACCGAAAAGCATATTTATTTAAATCCGTTACTTAATATTAATGATCTTGCACATGAATTAGGTACTAATCGTACTTATGTATCGAATTATATCAATCAGCAGCTAAATACAACTTTCTATGACTATGTTAATAATTGGCGGATGAAGCAAGCCTTGTATCTTTTAAATACTACAGAACTTTCGCTACAGGAGATAGCAAGCCAAGCAGGGTTTAACTCAATTAGCAGTTTTAGACGATATTTCGTTAGTACAATGGGACAAACACCTTCGGTTTACAAGAAGATGCTTAAATCTCAGCAATAAATAAGTGCTTAGCTTATTTGTTTAAGAAAAAAGCAGTTACCGAATGGGTAACTGCTTTTTGTGGACCAGCTATGGCTTGAACCTAGGACCTCCAGATTATGAGACCGATAGAATGATAGTCCGCGATATCCTATTATAGATAACTTTTGTTGATTATCAACGAGTTATATCTACTTGACATTCTGTGCCATATCATTGAATATCCCTGACTCAAATAGTTTGTTTACGCATTGTTTACGCAGGAATCAGAGTTCCTTGTTTTTGCCAATGTTGGCACTTTTGGGTAATGTAAAGGTAGCGGATTTAATTAAGGTCGACAAACCATCACGACTAAAAAATGCCAATTCAGACTTTTTTAGTCGTGCGAAATAGCATGTATGCGGAATTTTTGGCAGTATTGCCACTTTTTCCTTGTATTAACGCGTTGGCGGAATTAAATTAAGTTGACAAATATGACAAAAAGGTTGTATATATCGTTGATTATTAGTAACTTAATAGTGCAAAAATCGATTAAGTTTAAACCAGCGTATGTACAACCTTTATACAAAATTCGTCAAAGTACTTGATATATGCAAGCAATTCTCAGAAAATCTCGTCAATGAATTAGGTAATATTCCACGCTGTGGTCCAATTCCTAAATTTTCAGATTTGGAAGTGGTTGCATTATCACTGACTGCAGAGTCTGAAAGCATAGACAGTGAGAAGTGGCTGTTTGATTACAAACTACAAGAGTACAAGGATAGCATTCCAAATCTCATATATAGAAGACAATTCAATGACCGCAGAAAAAAGACTGCTAGATTGTGTGAGAAGATACGCAAACGGATTGCCAAGAAAATGGATGGCGGAGAAGAACAGTTCTTTGTTGATTCCAAACCAATAGAGGTCTGTAGGGTTGCAAGAGGAAAACGTTGCAAGATGGGACGTACTGATAAGTTTTCACAAGCTCCAGATTTTGGATTTTGCGCTTCACAAAACACTTATTATTATGGCTATAAGTTACACGCTATCTGTGGATTAAGCGGAGTTATTCATTCCTACGACCTATCAAAGGCAAGCGTTGCAGATCTCAGCTACATGAAGGACGTAAAGTTGGCCTACAACAATTGCAACATCTATGGAGATAAAGGATATATCGGTGCCGATGTACAACTTGATTTGTTCGAGACTGCGCACATAAAACTGGAGTGTCCATATCGCTTAAATCAAAAGGATTGGAAGCCAATATTCATACCGCTTGCTAAAACAAGGAAAAGGATTGAAACCTTATTTTCACAACTTACAGA
>DJEH01000134.1:0-15333 GCA_002431845.1 Prevotellaceae bacterium UBA5903
TGATAATCAGCGGTTTTAAGTTTTGTCGGGGCGACGGGATTCGAACCCACGACCCCCTGCTCCCAAAGCATTTTACGGATGTTTGTAAAGTGTTGAATATTAGATAGTTAGATATATGTTTGTATTAGTTGCACGATATTTGCACGATTTAGGCGTTTTTTTAACATTATCAGAGTGCCCTTTGAGCAAAGATACAAAGAATTTATAGAATAAAATAAATTACTTTATAAGGTAATTTGCGAAAAAGTTTGTACTTTTGCAATATAATAAAGAAAGAAAATATGAAATCAGTAAAAATTAAATCTGTTGCACAAGCCTCTAAGGGAAGTCTATTTACAATTTATATTGAAGGAGAAAGTTGTAGTGAAATCGAAAAGTTTATTCGTAACAATAGTGAAAGCTATAGCAAAGACCTTAATATAATATTAACTGCAATTAAAAAGATGCTTGAAACAAGCGGTTTCCTTGAACGATATTTTCGACCCGAAGGAAAATATAGCGATAATGTATGCGCTCTTCCTATACAATCAGGTAAATTAAGGTTGTATTGTTTAAGAGTTAATGATAGCATTTTAATTGCTGGTAATGGTGGTGTTAAAAATACAAAGACATACCAAGATTGTGACGACTTGAATGGATATGTAATAGATTTGCAAAAGTTAGACAAGGCTCTTAAAATTGCAATAAAGAATGGTAATGTAATAATCGAAGAAAAAACGATTAATGGTATAGAAGATAAATCCTTTAAACTATGAAAGGTGAAAAGTTTTTTATTGAAGCTTTAGCAAAGATACCCGACAATATAGAAAGGCAAGTAAATCTTTCTATGCTTATCTCTGATAAGATTGCAAGCATACTTAAAGATAGAGGTATGACACAGAAAGATTTTGCTAAGGGGATTGGGCGTTCTGAAGCAGAAGTGTCAAGATGGCTTGGGGGTACTCATAACTTCACTCTATCTACACTCTCTAAAATATCTTCTTATCTAAATGAAGATATAATCAAGGTCGTATAACTTTTATGGCAGTCGTTCTTCGGCTGCCTATTTTTTTACAAGGAACTTACAAGGAGAACAAAAAACTTACAAGGAATGCTAATGTACCTTTGTTGTAGAGGTTAGGAAAATCCTAACACAAGAACACAAAAACTAAACTATATGGAAGCGGAAAAAATTATTTGTTGCGACAAGGGAAATGATAATGCTCTTGCGTATGCTGCAATGGCAAACAGACAAGACCCAATGGCTATGGCAGCTATGATGAATGGGGGGCTTGGCGGTAATCAATGGCTTAACAATCCTTTCTTGTACTTAATCTTCCTTGCTATGTTCGGTGGTAATGGGTTTGGATTTGGCGGTAATCGTAATGGATTGCAAGATGCGGAGATACAGAACCAAATTCAATCATTGCGCTCGCAGATGGCGGATAACCACAATTCGGACTTGCTCATGCAAGCTATCAAGGGAAACAATGATGCGCTTACTACTTTGGGTGCAAATTTGAATTGTGACTTTAATCAATTGCAACAAGGTGTGTGTGCGGTACGTTCGGCAATAGACAATGTAGCTGGGCAAGTTGGTTTCTCTTCTGAGCGTGTTATTAATGCGGCTGAGAGGGGGAATGCACAAGTTATTCAAGCTATTCAGAATTGTTGCTGCAATACTCAGCAGTCTATCTTGAAGATGGGGTATGAAAACCAACTTGCAGTTCAAGGGCAAACGAATGCCTTGCAACAAGGGTTGAACTTTGTGAACTCTTCTGTTGAGAGAGGTTTCTCGGCACTTGGTTTTCAGAATGCGCAAGATAAGTGCGACATTATTAGAGCGTCACAAGACAATACGCAGCGCATTGTAGATACGCTTAATCAACATTGGTATGCAGATATTGAACGCAAATATCAAGATGCGAGATTGGAGCTATCACAACAAAGTCAAACGGCAGCTCTTATCTCGGCACTCGGTACTAAGACAACGGCAACGACTTGAAGAGAAGAAGCTATTACCGATTTGGTAATGGATAAGAAGAAACATTAACGCATAGGAATGTCGTGTTATGCGGCATTCCTATATTGCTAACAAGGCGTTCTTTGACATTATGGGACAATCGCAATTATAAAAGTATTAATACAAGTGTAATATTTGCACTATGTTGTTTTAATTTTTACCTTTGCCATATTAAAACGAATATATATATATGAAATTCAGTTTATCTTTGGGCGGTGTTTTTTGCAGAAAAGCAACAGAACCTTTTATCCCGACTTACATAGGTCCGTCAAACGACAAGGCTAATATCCGAAATGACTTTAAAGCTGTTGGTCGTGATATGTATAAAGCTATCAACGATGCAAAAATAAAGTGGCATGGTTAAAAAGGCAGAACAGACACAAATTCAGCGTAATAGTGACGGCAAACTTTCGGCATATAGTAATACTATTATTGATGACAATTTATTGCCTTAAGCAGAAGAATTGGCTAAATATAAAAGTATATCTGATGAGATAATTCCTTGGATAATGAAGCGAGTTGAAGAAGAACAGAAAGTAAGACTTACTTTCAACGAAGATAATATGAAACTTGCTACCAAGGATTTGATTTTCAGACAAGTTTATGACTTGATTGCTTTGATAGCTGCAATTATTATAATTTTTGCAGCATTTGTTGCTACAATATGGCTTATAGTTAATGGATACAATGCCGCAGGTTCTATATTTGCAGGCAGCACATTATGTTTAATTGTTTATGTTCTTCTCGGCAAGCGAAAAACAGAGAAAAAATAGAATGCTTTAAATTAGCGGTAGTCCCATATATTGAGATTGCCGCTAATTTTATCATTATGTTATTCAAAGATACGAAACAAGGTTATCCGATTTATTTTCTTGATAGAGAGAACGTAGGGTATTATCAAGGTAAGGTGGTGTCTGTTGCAGTTCCTCGCTATGACAACATGGGAGGGCAACAGCATACAGGACTTGTGGTTGATGTGACGATAGAAGCTAACGGACAGACAAGAACGTACACCATTCCCGAAGCATCTACAATCGCTTATGCAAGCAACCTTACTATTTCTACAGACAAGGATGGAATATTGCGTGAGGTAGAAGCATTGAAGAATGTAAGTGAAGAAGCACTTGCAAAGGTGGATAAGCACAAGGAAATCGTGACGAAGTGTCACACGTTGCTTGAAGAACTCAATCCTGTGTTTGCAGAGAAACGAGCGCAAGACAGACGGATTGAAGGTATAGAAAGCGAGGTTAAGAGCCTTGGCACTATGTTGAAGGATTTTATTAACGAGTTTAAGAAATGAGCTATGAAGATATATATATGTTACTGAAAGATGGAAGCAATCATCACCACTTTAACAAGGATACGGCAGAAGATGCAGTTAAGCGGATATACTATACAACGAAAGATGGTGTTGAACATCATGGGGCGCATTGGAGCATGGAACAAGTGCTTAATGCTACAAGCGGTATGAAGTTTAAAGATTGTGTAACGGATTATGATAAGTATGTAGCATTCAATGCAGCGTATGCAGACTTTAACAAGGTGTTACAGCCAGAACAAATATTGGAAGCAGCTCATGCTTTCTTCTTTGACGATGAGGATGCACCTTGCAATAAGGTTTGGTTGTATATGAAGAGTTGGTAAAGATAAAGAGAGAGCTGTTATTGCTCTCTCTTGTTTATTATTGGTTTATTGGTTTATAATGCTGTATGTAATCTTACAATCCCGATTGCAGTTGTGCAAATTTTCTCAATATTATATTATTTTCTCACCTAAAGCTATTACCTTTGCAAGGTACAAAAAAACTAATCCACGTCTCGTTAGAGTGATAACGAAAAGAAAAAGCGCATCAAACTTTGTGTTGGTGCGCTTGCTTTATTAAGCGGAAGTGATTATCTTTGTATTGTTGTAAGTTTTATAGGTTAATAGATTTAAGAAATTGCTCCACTTTTTCCCCTTAAGTGGGGCTTTTTATTGTCCCTTATCTTGGTTTGTTTGTCCCCTTAGGTTCATATTGTGCAGTAAATCCTACCAATCTATCATTGGAATTAAGTTTACCTTTTAATTTTATTTTGTAATACTTGTAAGGTGTCCCGCAAAATCCGTTCATGAATGTTTTTGAACTTGCCCAAACTGTTGTCCAATCTATAAGGTTGTTGGAAGCATAAAGGACAAACTTAAATTCAGATTTTTTATCCCAATAACCACGTTGAATAATCAGTGATATAGTTTTAAATATGTTGGGTGTTTTTAGTTTTAGCGGTCTTGTTATGACTTCAAAATCTGTTTGAGTACTTGTATCTTCATCAGAGAAGTTTAAAACTTTTGTTCTGTCAGAACTAATAACCAATGCGGATGGGTATGAGTTCAATGCTTTGTTTATGTCAATATCAATCACGCACCATGAATTATGACTAAGATAGTAAGCATAAGCATATTTTAAATTATTGTCATAGAATATAACTCTGTTGTGTGCATAGTCATAGAACATCTTACACGCTTTGATAAACTCTTTGAATTGTTTAATATCGGTTAGAGATGTATTATTTTCGTATATAGCTTCAGAGATATATTGCGTATCAGAACCACTCATAAGGCATACCCCTCTATCGGTGATGAATACAAGAGCTTTGTCAAGTTGCTGTATGGCATCTTCGTTTATAGGTACTTCACGGCTTGTGGCTTGTTTGGCAACATATAATCCTTCGTTGTTAATGCTTAAAGCCCATATACCATTATCTGTGAATGCCATTAAGGGGAACTCGCCAAACTGCCCTTGGCTAAGTGCAACGCATTGTGGTTTGATAGCTATCAGTTTGTTGCATGGGATAGACGAGGCTGTATCAACGAAAGCAAAAGGCATATTGGAATAGCTTTGAAGAATAGTGTTTATTGATTGGATATGGTCTGTGTAATTTTTATAGCTATCTTCTGAAAAGTCTATGTCATACGATAGGTGGAAAAATCCCTCGTTTATATCAGGCGTTATGTAATATGCCATATTGAGTAGTTTGTGCTTCGTTAGCAATCTTACAATAGCCTTTTCTTGTTTATTATCCTTATTAGTATAAACAAAAAAGGCTTTTGTTGCTCTGCTATCTGGGTAAGCAAAGAAAAAAGCATTGGTTAGGCATGGTTCATTTTCGTACTCATATTTTACCAATTTTTCTCCATCTTGTGTTTGTATAAATACATAGATGTATTTTAATCTATTGCTCAAATCATTATCAATATAGACATGAGAGTTTTGCAACCATATATCAGTAGGTGCGGGTAGCTGATATTTGTAATTGTAGAGGTGCAATCTGTTGTTGTATGTTTCAACGTGTGCATCAAAAAATGTTTTATCAGCATAAAAATCATCCTTAAGTGTTTTGTTTTGCTCAATATTAACGAGTGCGTCCTTTTCTATTTTTACATCATTATATATTTCATTAGTTGTAAAGTCTTCAAAGTTGATAGAACTTATCAAATAGAAAGTGCTTACGTGCTCAATTTTGTCTTGTATTTTCTCTTCTGCAATCTTAACAAACTTGATGCTATATTCACTCTCATCAGACATTCCCATATCCTTATACACTTTGTTTGATATGTCTACAATATTATGCTTATAATAGTTATCATTATTGTTTGCCACACTGCATTTACCAATACCGAAATTTGCATCATTTACAAGGTCGTAGCTCCCTGTGGAGTTCTTTTCCTTAGCAATAAAAGAAAAATAGCTCTTTGTTTCATCATATTCTGCGCCTCCATCGTATGGATATAAAGGGCTTGAGATAAAAATGTCTACTGACGAAACTACGTCCTTCCATTCTTTTTGTATATCTGTTTTTACGGCATATTGTAATGTGGCTATGAATGCTCTATATGTAGCGTCAGCAGGAGTATCTTCGCCAAATTGCATCATTGGTGCGTATCCAGAATTTGGCAACATTAGTATAGGTGTTGAAGCATTTACATACGAGCCGTCATATAGTTTTAGTGCGTATCGGATGAAGAAAGGGTGAATAAATTTATTCTCTTTTGTGGCATATAAAGAAACAAACTTTTCTCTATATCCTACAAGAGCATCAAAGTTATCTTTTGTGTATTCAACAATATTACCTGCAATGGTATTTTCAAACCCTTTTTTTATATAAAGATTAATACTGCATTTGCTAAAATCATAAAGATTGACATTGTTTTTATTGGCTGCAAAAATATATTTTTTAAATGTTCTCCCAAGCCTAAACCACTTTGTATTTTTGCCAATGATTATTACATAAGAACCATCTTCAGCAACCCCATAAAGATTAATATATTGGTAAATATAATATGAGAGATTAGTTATTTTGCGCGAAGACAAATAATACTCAACGTTTGCTTCAAAATCTTTCCCAAGTTTAGCTTCTTTGATGTACATATTATCCTTGTCCGTAACGCTATCGTCTGAAGAAGTAATTGTACAAAAGTCCTGTAATTGTGTCTGCATGGACGTTGAAGTATGTGTGGAAAGGTGGGCAGGATAGGCTTTCTTTACAAGTTCAAGTTCTAACCCAAAAGATATTACGGGTGATGGAATATGTTCACCAAGGTATAGATACGAATTTGTGTCAGCCTTGTATCTGACATAGTTTAGTTTTGTATCGGTAGAAACGATAAGAACGTTACCGATAGACTTTATGCCGAGGATTTTATTACCTATGTTAGAGCTAATATTATATTCTTTATTATCCTTATCTATGGCATAGATGGTTAAAGCATTGTTTTCGTTTGTTTTAGAGCATATATAGAAATCTCCATTTGTAGTGTGATGGATATAAAGCACATCTACAGCGTTATTAAATGTTTGGTATGTAGTAGGCTTTTGGATAGGAGCTATTTCGTTATACTTAGAAACGACATTTTTAGCAAGGCTTAAGTCGCCATCGTTGCAGCTATAGTCAGATGGTGCAGAAGTCATTTTGTTATAGATAAAATCTTCGGTCATTGTTTGAAATAAAAAAAGAGGTCTGTTGTATTCAGACCTCTGTAGTTATTAAATTGGGCTTATTGGTCTTTCTGTGACATGTGAGCAAGTGTTGAGTGTAGAACGAATTTCGTGCAATGTATCGTTAGCTTTGACGCCCCAAAACTCAGCACTATTTGGTTTAGTAATAGCCAGCCATTCAAAGAGAGAAGAACTTACCATATATTCATTGATAAGCGTTTTAATAAGCCTTGCAAATGGTTTTAAGAATGTTTTTGGTACATTCATAACAATGGTGTATGTATCTGTTTCCTCAAAATCGTTGTTTAATTCAAGGTCTTCAGAAATGCATTCATCCGTGTATGGTGAGAGATGTTTAACGCATTGAGCATACACTCTATCAAGAATACGTGTAATGCGGTCCACATTATCATCTTGTACAATATCCATAGTGAAGTGTGCATCATGCTCGTTATCCTTTCTCTGTATAGCACCCTCTATGTAAGCTACATTAGCAATATCATATAAGAGCGCCTCTCTTTTGAAGTTGAATGTAAGCTTGAATGTATTACCCTCTTTAAATTTGCATTGTGAATTATCGTAGCACGATGAACGTTCTTCGCACTCGTAGCATTTATTATCCATGTTACTCAAATCTAATAGTTTGGTCTTGTGGGTCTTGTGCAATAGGCGCATGGTCACGTGTTGGTCTCAAACGTTTATAAAGAGCAGATAAAAGTTTCTGTATATTGTTTTGCGCCAATTGTAGATAGTCTTGTGCGTCTTGCTTAGATACATTCTGTAGCCAATCAAACATGGCAGTATTGACAATGTATTGGTGTGCAGCAGCTGCGATTTCTGTTCTTGTAGCCACATTGTAGTTTGTTGGCATACGCAATGTAATTTTAAGCGTATTATCTACTTGTGTATTCTCGTCAGCAGCAGCTGCGTTACCATCTGTTCCGTAAGTATTTTCGTCAGCTTCTTTTGCTCTTGTTTCTTCAATAAGAACATTGTCAGCCTTGTTGCTAATTTCGTCAGTGATATATTCAGCCAATTCGTTTTTGATAGATGAATAAGCATTGCTAACAGAACGTAGTAGCACGTTAGTGTTTTCATCTACAGCATCCTGAATACGTGAAACGAAGTATTCGTTTGTTCCATCTTTCTTGCTTTCGGCAAGTTTGTTTAGCTTCATACGTACATCGTAAAGAAGTTCATACATATAAAGCGATATAGTCATAGTTTTTTTCATTACGCTTTAGGTTTAGAATAAGTTGGTTTATTACGTTTGAATACGGCTGAGATTAGCGTATTCATATCGTTTTTAGCAAGTTCCATGTAATCTTTAGCATCGCTTCTGTCTGTATGTTCAAGCCAATCAAATAGAGCCATATTTACGATATAAGAATGAGAAGCCGAAGATATAGTGGTTATGGTATTTTTATTGTAGTTAGTTGGCATCTGCAAAGCATATTGGTACACTTTATTTTTGTATTTGTCATCAACAGACTTGTTCAACGCATTATCAGATGTCTTCCCATAAAAAGAATTATAAACATCAATATATTTAGATAAGTTGTTTACAATTGAGTTAAAAGCATTGTCTATAGAACGTAGCAATACATTCTCATCTTCGCCATCAGTATCTTGAATATTTGATGCCTGTTCAAAATCTTTTTTTGAAACAAAAGTCTCCGCTATCTTGGAAAGTTTCATGCGAACATCATATAAAAGTTCGCTTTGATACAAGGTGATATTAATCTGATCCATTATTAATTAGTTGTTGGTTTTGTATAAGTAGGTTTATTTCTTGCGCTGATTTTAGCTCTAATACTTTCTAACGCCATCTGAGCAGTATTGGCATAAACTTGTGCTTCATTAGGCAACGTTATTTCAAGCCATTTTGCAATAATAAAGTTTACGAGATAGCTTCTCATAGATGCACGTAGACTTATTGTAAGAGCATCTTTATTGAACGTTGTAGGCAAGTCAAGTGCGATTTCAAAAGGGTCAGATGATATAGTATCAGAAGTAATGTTTTCTCCTTTGACAGATGTTACATACATACGAAGTTCTGAAGCAATTATAGAAACTGCTTCGCTAAAGAAAGGTTCAAGAACCATTCTATCTGTATCAGATGCAGAAATACGTATATACATATCGGATGCGTTTCCACTCTGTCTTTTCTTTCCTATCATAGAGGTAAGTTTGGAAACCTCGGTATAAATATCGTTCTTGCCTAAATTTATTGTGACATCCATATTTAAAAGTCGTTTTCTTTAGAAAGTTCTACAAGCCTTTGTTCAAGTGTTTTTGTATCGTCTGTAGCCTTTACATCAAGTGCAATAGACTGATATTTAGGCAGCACGTAAGCAAAGAGTCTTTCAGCAATGGTAAGCCTATCTTTAGGGTCTAAGAGATTGAAATCTTCAGAGAGTTTGCCTGTGATATAATACTCGCAGAGTAAATCATTGATGATAGACCTTTGTACGGTAGTAACTTTATTGGGAGTACCTGCCTTTCTCCCCCCAGCTTTTACTCCTTTTGGCATAAAAATTAAACATATTATTATAGTTCAAATATACGCATGTATCTTAGCATATAATATATATCTTTTAAATTATGATAGGAGCAATTGTAGGAGCAGCAGCTTCATTAGGTTCAACAATATTTGGTGGAATATCCAATGCACGTAACGCAAGACGGCAGAAACGTGCGCTTGAAAGAGAACAACGTGAGAATGAGAATTGGTTTAATCGTAGATATTATGAGGATGCAACGCAGCGAGCAGATGCAAAGCGTTTATTGACACGCACGGAAGATGCGATAAAGAGGCGTAATCAAGAAGCAGAGGGCGTTCAAAGCGTAATAGGTGGCACAGAAGAGAATGTAGCAGCGGCACGAGAGCAGAATGCGAAAGCACTCTCAGATGCAACATCATCAATTGCTGCACAAGCAGAAGCACGAAAGGATAGCATTGAGGATGCTTACAGACAACAACAACACAATATTACCCGAGAGCAAAATCAAGCATTAGCACAGAAGAATGCAAACACGGCAGCAGCTGTGAGTGGTGCAATAAAAACAGCGGGTAATATAGCAAGCGCCGTAGAAAGTATTCATGATGAAAATCAAGAGAAAAAGGCGCAAGAAGAAAGTAAGCAAGATGCTAACTATGCTAAAGTTAATATAACTCCCGAGCAAGAGAAATGGTTCAGTAATTACAGAGAGAATTACGACAATAATTTAATGAAAGGTTTTAGAGAACGGATGTCAAACGGAGGAGGATTTTAATGAGTACATACGATGAAATATTAGGAACGAAGCCGCAGTCAAGTAATACGTGGACGAATGACATTACGCAGTATGGTCCTATGTTGCAAGAGACAGACCAAGATGCTGATTATCCTTGGGATGGATTGACGCAGCATAAGCCAAATGTTGCAGAAGATCCAACTACTAACACACAACCTACTGCAAACACTTCCACACATCAGAATGCAGCGGTACAGCCACCTAAGATGGACGATGTATCAAAAGCCAATGCAACATTAGGAACACCTAAATTTGACAAGAGTATATCTGACGTGTTAGCAAAGAAAGAGCCTACAAAGTTTGAGACACCCAAGGAGAGCGGAACACCTCAGAAGCAGAATACAACTTCTGTTACGCAAGAGCAAGATGGTCCTTCAGCGGCTCAGATAGCACGTGCTTATGCACTTACACCTACATCGGATAATGTAGCTTTAACACCAAGTAGCGATACACAAGCAGCTCAAAAAGTACGTGACAAGAGCTATGCCGATATGATAGCCTCTTTGGAAGAGAGCATGCAGAAGAATAAACCACTTACTAAGGAGCAAGAAGAAGCTAAGAAGAAGCGAGATAAGCGTAATGCAATTATATCCTCTATTGGTGATGGCTTAACGGCATTGGCAAATTTGGTAGCAACGACAAAGGGTTCTACCAATATGTACGACCCCGACAATGGTTTGGCAAAGCGTTACAATGACTATTATGAAAAAATGAAAGCAGAAAGGGAAGCCAAACGTGAAGCCTATCTAAAGTATCAGAATTTGCTTTATAGCTTGGGTGATAATAGATACAAAGAACTTGCAGCAAGAGATGCAGCAAGTGCAGAGAAAAGACAGAAACAAAATGCAGCCAATCAGAAAGCTATGACAGATAAGATAAAGCTCTTGATAGAGGCAGATAAGGCAGAGGCGAGTGGCAATGTAGCCAAGGCGAATATTTTGCGTAATACGGCATTAGCAAACAAATATGCTGAGGATGCTAAGTGGACGGGAGCAAAGGCACAAGCTTATATAGGCAACCAGAATGCTGCAGCTGGAGCGCATAGAGCATCAGCTGCAAGAAGCTATGCTGCGGCTGCAAAAGATAATGCTAGTGCAGGTAATGGCGGCGGAAGTGTAAGCAGTGGCGGTGGAAGCCGTATCGTATTAAACAATGGACGAGGGACGGAAGTTGTTTCGTTTAATAGTAAAAGATACAAAAACTTGCTAAATGTTGTTCCCGATATGGTAAGAGTTCTTGAACGACTGAATGGCAAGTATAAAAATGCGAAATTGCCTAAAGATAAGACTGCGAAGGCAAAATATGAAAAGATTTATAACGCACTTTCCAATCCCACCCTTTCGAGCAGTAAGAAGTTAGATATAGTATTTCAGAATGCGAGAGAATTTCCACAACTCTATCACCACATACGACAAGCGATTGGTGTGGAGAATGTTCCAACAACGCATGTACAACCACATTCATCAGTAGTAAAACCCCAAGGCAACGAAACACGCAAAGTTCCTCAAAAAACCCAAGGCAAAAAAGGGAAAGGTGGTGGTTCCCATGTAATGGGTGAAGAACTTAACGGTGAGAATTTGTCAAATGTAAATATTTAAAAAGGATAAGATATGCCATTAGATAATTCAAAACTCAAAACATTATATTCGGCTTTAAAGAAGAGTGGATATAGCAAAGATTATAATACATTCGCAACAGGCTTTGGCGGTACTCAGAACTATGCTAACAGAAAATCAGTATATGATTATCTTAAAAGTCATGGTGCGAATATAGGCGACACATACGAAGAGTTCATGAGCCGTATGTACCACAAGCCAACAGCGGCAGAGGTGCAAAATAGAAAGAATACTACTGAGCGCAAGTTTAATAGCGTGGTAGGTATTGGCAATATAACCAACAAGGAAAACTTGCGGCATATTGTTACAAGCGGTAATAAAATGCCCCAAGATGTAGATGTATCTAAGAGTAATTATGTAGAAAAGCCGAGTTATAAGAAGCCCAAGAATAGACGAGTAAGCACCTTTACGACAATTGAAAATGGAGTACCAAGGAATGTTTACGTGACTGATAGTGGTACATCATACGAAGAGGCATCACAAGCGGATAAAGAGCAGAACGAAATATACGATGTTTATGCAGAGAAAGAGCGTGAGATGGCTCAATCTCTAAAGGAGGCATATAAAGAAAAACAAGATTTAAATAAGCGCCTTTTAGCAAGACAAAATGCAATAGATAGCGAGCAACGTGCATCAATGGCAGGTGTGCCATCTTCTGCATCGTTCTTTACTGAAAGCCGTTATGATAGAGACCCCGAAGCAGCACGATTACAAGAAGCAATTAATCAAACAGATAAGCGCATCACGGCTTTAGAGAATGCGAAAAAATTAGGGAAAGAACACCCTTGGCAAGCATTCTTTAAAGGCGCATGGGATGGTGTTACAGATGCTGATAATTGGTCAGTTTTGAGTGGAGCAAGCCTTTTGAGGTCTATAACAGCACATTCAAAAAATGGCGGTAATAAAGGAAAGGATGATTTAATAAAGGCAGAAGCGCGAAATAATGAAGCGCAGCAATATGCTCAAGAGAAGCTATCGAACTCTTATAATTGGGGTAACATAGCGGGAACATCTATACCATTTGTTGCCGATTTTATGGTAACAAATGTAAGTGGAATAGGTCGCGGTATTATGGCAGGAACTAACGCTATGGCACGTAAGACAATCGTTAAAGCAGGTCTTGGCGATGTTAAACGTATGGGCGTTAAGGGAATAGCCAAATCCTTTGCTAACAAAGAGTTTAAAGATGTAGGTAAGAGTTTGGAGGCTACTACTATACGCGACCTTGGCATCACATCGGGAGAACTTGCTACCTCATTTGGCATGACGACCACTATTCAATCGGGTAAGACTTTAAAGGATATAGGCAAGCGCAATAGAGGAGAAGCCGTTTATAATCCAACAACGAACAAATATGAGTATGTAGGTGGCAAGAGCCTTGGTAGGAGTATTTTTGAGGGTGTTGCAAGTTCAACGATAGAGAACTATACAGAAATGCTTGGCGAGCATTTACCTTTGACAAGACTTGCTAATCAAGCCTTTCATGGTACATTAAATAAATTAGGGTTGAGCGGTGTAAGTTCTTTCTTCACTAACCTAAGTAATAAGAATTTCATTAAGGGCGCTAATGCTTTTATGAAACAAGGAGGAATGCAAGGTTATGCTAATGAAGTTGCAGAAGAGGAAATAGCGATACCCTTACACGCTATCTTTGACGGAGATAATCAGTGGAGCGATTTGTTGGATAAGAAACAGCAAACAGATATTTGGGCTGGTATGTTGTTCTCTATAGCTCTTTCGGGTAGTGGAGCAATGGCTTTGCATGGTACTAAATTGGGTGTTCAGTCAGCCTTGTATTACAAGGATAAGCACCAATTAAACAAACTTGGTAAAGTTGCCTCTTTTCGTTTAACAGATAGTGTGTGGCAGCCAATCAAGCAAAGGCTTGATAATGCAACCAACAATAATCTAAGCGAAGAAATATCGAATGTTTTAAGTTCAAAAAGTCTTGGTTCAGAGGAAAAGAAAGCCGTTGCAGACTATGCACAGAAACTAATATCCATGCGTGGTCATAATATGGCGAGCATGAAGTTAGTAGGTCAAGACCCAACGAGTAAGGCTTATGCAAAAGGATATACGGCGGAAGAAGAAGAGAAGAATAAGATAAAGAACAATTACTTGTCAGCGCAAGAAGATATGCGTTCAATCTTTGGTGATACTAGGCAGAGTAGTGACAAAGACTTGCTTGAACTTGCGACAAGATATGCAGAAAGCGACAACGAGGAAAATAAAAAGAACGGACTTGTTATATTGGATTTTCTCAACGCAAAGTCAGCCTATGATGGTATGATAGCAAGAGCTAAAGACGATGTAGACGATGCAGTAGAAGATGTCAAAAGACAAGTAAGCGAAACAACTAACGGCAATGGTCAGATACAAAGTGGTACATTGAAGCAAGACAATAAGCGTGTACACGTTGTAAGCGGTGATATAGTGACCAATGAAGATGATGGTAGTATAGATGTCCACAATAGCTCTAACACGATTGTTGTAAGAGATGAGGAAACGGGGAAATTAGAAATGATTTCTCCCAACGAATTGCAGTCTGTTGATGCGCCAATAGATGCTGCACCTATAATGGCTCAAAGAGAGCAAGAAGTAAGGGAAGCAGTAGCTAAGAAGTATGCCGACCAAATAGATGGTACTCTTGGCTTTAATGTAGGAGATGAATATAACACGATTGATGATAATGGACAATCAGACAAGGTTAAGATTGTAGAGGATAAAGGAAATAGTGTTGTAGTGACTTCTTCTCAATCTGGCGAAACAATAGAACTTGCAAAGGATGATGTTCAGCGCATGAGCCAAAACTTTGTAAGACATCAAATTGGTAAAGAGAAAGCACAAGAAGAGCAAAACGGCAATGTACCTACGCTGCAATATGATGATACGATTACACTTACAGACGAGGATGGTAATGCTTATAGCGGCACTATCAGCGACGTTACAAATGATGGTGTGATGGTGGTATCTGACAATGGCGCAGAGATGCTGAAGCCCGAAGATATTGCGCAGAGAATGACGAGTGTTGAGCGCAATGGTGAGAACATCTGGAATAAGGAAAACGAAGAGGGGCTACCTACTGAGGAGGATAATACTTTGCCAACACAAGAAAATGAGGAGCAAAGTGCTATTGAAACGAATAATGATGAGACTATTCCTACTGAAGCATCTAACGAAGAGAATACATCTCAAACTGAAAATATAAACGAGATACAAGAGGAGGATAGCAATCAGTCTACCTTAGCTCGCATACCCAAAGACAATGACGGCAATCCTATCTATGAACAAACTGATGCAGACACGGCATGGGATGCTATCATGGAGCAGACTGAGGGCGATGAAGATATGGCGCAGTCTGTTGCAGACTCTATGGTGGCTGATAAGGAAAAGGCTTTGCATGATGTAGAGAAAGAAAAGATAGCACAGAGCGGTTCGGTGGCTGA
>DJEH01000134.1:15397-17072 GCA_002431845.1 Prevotellaceae bacterium UBA5903
GAAAGCAGTTGAGAATGCTAAGGATGAGTTGGAGCATTGGAAAGAGATTGCAAGTGTGCGAGAGAGGAGAATGCAAGAGGAACAGCCTAAGGAGCAAGTAGAAGATACACAAGAGCAAGCTATAGGAGATAACGATGTACGAAACGAACAAGAGGATAAGTCGGCAACACAAAGTGAGGACAATGCACCTATAGTTGAAGATGAAGGAAGTAATGTTGCTACTCAAGGAGATAATGACATCGTTCTACAGAATGATGAAGGAAATGTAGGTACAACAAGGGAAAGTGAAAATGAAAGTGGTGCGTCTGCATCACAGACAGAAGCAAACGCTGCACCACAAACTAATAACACCAACATTCCAACAGATGGCGAGGTTAAACAAGATGGTGGAACAACTATTTCACAAACAAATAATGCTTCGCAATCAGCAAATGGTTTAGCACAAAATGAGGTAGAAAATAACAATAATGATGAGAAAAGTGGTGACACAAGTACAGATGTTAAAGAAAAATTTAATAGTTTTGTAGGACAACTTGCGACCACAGAGGGCGAGGAGCGTATGCACGTACTTGAACAGATGCGTGACATCATTACCCAATATGCCGAGGAGAATGGTTATCCCGTACCTGAATATTGGCTGACTACAGAAGACTATCTGAACCATGCGAGTCCTAAAGATAGAGCAAAACTTGAAGATGGTCTTGCTAATGGTTATTATAACCCTGGCACATATAGATTGGCAGACAAGAAAGTTTATATCTATGTAGAGGGGTGTAATGACTTTGATAGATGCGTGAGAATGACTTTAGCTCATGAATATACTCATGCAGATAATGACGAAGTTCAAGATGGTATAGATACGATAGTAGAAGCTGTAAAGAGAAGAGATGTTACTCTTGATGAACTACTTGACATTTTATGGGATTTATCTAAGGATAACTTCTACGAAGAAGAGTATGACAGACTTGAAGCCAAAGGTAAGGATAATGGACTGAAGATGTTGGCTGACGAAGTGATAGCTCACATTGTATCTCGCATGGTGGTCAATGGCAAGCAAACATTAAATGAAATAACACAAAACCCTACAATAAGTAGAGTTGTAACCATATCATATAATAGAAGAGAAGATGCAAGACGATTTAACATTCTGCAAAGTAAGACTCCCGAGCGGGGAGGTTCGGTCGTTTCTCGTACCGAGAGAGATAATGCCAATCAAAGTAGCACTACAGAGGGCAAACCCCAAAATGGACGACATGGACGCATTGATAATGGCGAAGAAAGTTTGGGAAGCTCAGAAGCAAACGAAGACGGAGAAATAGCCAAATCGACCAAGAAACCAAAGTCGGGAAAGGGAAAGTCTGCTAAAACGAAGAAAGGAAAGGAGAAGAATAGCGGTCAGTTGGGACTTGTAAGTGATGAGCGCATGGAGGAACTAAAAAGGAGATTGCGCTCTAAACTTAATGGACAGCTAAATGTAGGTATAGACCCCGAAATACTTGCTATTGCAGCAGAGTTGGCAACGGGCTATATTGACAGAGGCTTAAAGAAGTTTAGTGACTTTGCTAAGACTATGCTTGATGATATTGGCGACGTGGCTCGTCCGTACATTAAGATGAGCTACAATGCTGCAAGAGATTATTTTGAAGATAGAAATATACCCTTGTATAAGGAGATG
>DJEH01000147.1:0-20106 GCA_002431845.1 Prevotellaceae bacterium UBA5903
TTCTCTCACCTTGCACTATCTTTGCACTCATATATATTCATTACAAAAAGAAACTTCTATGAGTAATAATTCAAAAGGAGTATTCAGCAAACTAACTGTTGGCTTGCACTTTGTTGCTCGCAAAAGCCGTTCTTGCTGGACATGGTATAAAGGACAATACATTGGACGCCCCTGGTGGTACAAAACAATCACCGCCATATGGTCGTTTGTAGCCTTTATCGTTTTTTATTGTTTTGCCGTTTATTTCAACTTGTTCTGGCTCTTCGGCAAATCACCTTCTATCGAAGAGATTATCCATCCTAAAACTGCCGCTGCATCCGAGATATATAGTGCCGACGGCGTGTTGTTGGGCAAATATTTCGATGAAAATCGTTCGCCTGTGCCATACGATTCTATCAGTCCTGCCTTTTTCGAAGCATTAGTATCAACTGAGGACGAACGTTTTTTCCAACATCATGGTGTAGACTACAAAGGCATTTTTGCTGCTGCCAAGGATGCTGCACACGGACATGCCCGCGGTGCATCTACTATCACACAGCAGTTGGTTAAGAACATGTTCAGAGTGCGCACCTCCTACTCTACTGGTTTATTGGGCAAAATTCCAGGCCTACGCATTGTCATCATGAAGAGCAAGGAAATTATCATTGCGCAAATGGTAGAACTCTTTACCGACAAGCAAAAGATTTTGGAAATGTATGCCAACACCGTAGATTTTGGATCTAACGCATTTGGTATTAAAACAGCTGCTAAAACTTATTTCAATACCACTCCGAGCCAGCTAAAGCCCGAAGAGGCAGCTGTGCTTGTGGGACTCCTCAAAGCTACTTCAGCCTACAACCCGCGTATCAACCCCACAAACTCACTCCGACGTCGCAACACGGTGCTCACCAATATGTACGAACACCGCAGTATGTTGGCTCAGCGCTTTGGCGATGTGTATGTAGCAGACCGCGAAACCTTGGAACGCCTACAAGAGACACCTATCAAACTTAACTTCAATGTTGAAAATGCTTACGATGGAACTGCTCTCTACTTCCGCGATGCACTAAAGAGCTACATTGAACAAAATTTCCCTGACCTTGACGTAAACTCTGACGGACTTAAGATATACACCACACTTGACTCGCGCATGCAAAAATATGCTGAGAAAGCCGTGCACGACAAAATGAAGATTGTGCAGCAAAACTTCGATGCACATTGGCGTGGTATGGGCGACCCTTGGCGCGATGAAAAAGGCAACATCATTCCAGGCTTTATTGAGGACAAAATCCGTAAGACCGATACTTACAAAATGCTTTTGGCACGTTTCCCCAACAATGCCGACTCTATCAACTACTATCTAAACAAGCCTCACGATGTAACGCTCTTTAGCTACGATGGCCCTATCCACAAAACCATGTCAAGCATAGACTCGCTTAAATACATGGTTAAGTTTATGCACACCGGCTTTGTGGCAATGGAACCTGAAACAGGATATGTACGCGCCTATGTGGGCGACATCGACTTTAAAACGTGGAAATACGACAAAGTACGCTCTATGCGTCAGCCTGGTTCAACGTTTAAGCTCTTTGTTTATGCCACCGCCATGAAGCAGGGTCTAACTCCTGCCGATGCACGCAAAGACGAATACATCAAGATGCGCGTTTACGACCAACAAAAGCACGATAGCGTGGATTGGCAGCCCCACAATGCCAATGGGCGTTTCTCAAATGCCGACATACCCTTGCGTTCGGCTTTTGCACAAAGTATCAATACCATTGCCGTTAAGTTAGGACAAGAAGTGGGCATTGACAACGTTATACAAACAGCTCACGACATGGGCATCAAGTCGCCACTCGACAACAATCCCTCACTTCCGCTTGGCTCTAACGACGTCAATCTTTTTGAACTTGTCAATGCCTATGGCACAGTTGCCGACAATGGCTTACACGTAGACCCTGTGATGGTAACAAAGATTATTGACGCCGATGGCAACACCATCTTCGAGGCTAAAACCGACGATGGTACACGTGCATTGCCCCAAACAGCCGCCTTCTACATGCAAAAACTGCTTGAAGCTGGCGTACGCGATGCGGGCGGTACGTCACAAACATTTGGCGCAGGCCAATACCTCGGACCATTCTCTAACCAATTAGACATGGGTGGTAAAACTGGTACTTCAAACAATCACTCAGATGCATGGTTCGTTGGTGTTACCCCCAGCCTTGTAGCTGGTGCATGGGTTGGTGGCGAATATCGTAGCATACACTTCCGCACGGGAGCATTAGGCCAAGGTAGCCGCACGGCCTTGCCCATCGTAGCACAGTTCTTTAGAAGTGTGATGGACGATGCTAATCTTCGCTCTAAATACCTACACAAGTATGGCATGCCTCCTGCCGACATCGACGCTTCTACCTACCAAGCCACCTACAATCCACCCACCGTTCGCAACGACTCGCTGAGCAACGACTCTACCTCGCTTAGCAACGAAGAGGGGCTTGAAGGAGAAGACCTCATGGGAGGCGAAGAACATAACGAGAGCGAAGGCGAACAAAAATCTACCGAAGGCAATCATAACGATGCATCTCAACCTTCTACCCACAGCAAGGAGAATGCCTCATCGCAACATGCCGATGCCAATAGTGCTTCGTCTAGTTCTTCTAACACCCAAAAGAGCAAATCAAAAAAGGCTAAGAAGAGCAATCAGAACGTAGAAAACTTATTTGAATAGGAACACACCATTACTCTATACGAGAATGTGTCAAAAAAACTATTAATATAGAAGATAAACACAGGCTAAAAGCCCCAAGCATCTAATCCTATGGCATCGCCTTGGGTAATATAAAGATTATAGCCAAGTCGCCCTGTAAGGCAAAAAGCATTGATATGATATGCTTTTGCTCTTACAGGGCGACTTGCTTATTGGGTGTTAAAACTAAGACATCGCCTTAAGTCATACACAGAGTTGGTTATAGTTCAAACAAGTTTAATTGCTTGCACAATATAGTCTGTTTTCAACGTATTTACTCTCCCAGTTCAACCCATTTCACATCTTCGTCCTTTTTAAACCACGTCATTTGTTTTTTGGCATATACCCGCGAGTTACGTCGTATTTTATCAAGTGCAAAATCAAGCGTCCACTCACCATCAAAATAGCGAAAGAGTTCTTTGTAGCCCACGGTATTGAGCGAATTGTATTGGCGATAGGGAAGTACACGCTTTGCCTCTTCTATCAATCCTTGTTGCACCATAACATCAACACGATGATTTATGCGATCAAAAAGGATGGGACGCGGACGCTGCAGACCAATTTTTTCTATTACGAAAGGACGTTGCACTTGCTTTCGCACCCTAAAGGAACTGAAGGGGCATCCCGTCATATAGCAAATTTCGAGTGCATGAACCACTCGCTTGGGGTTTCGCTTATCGCATTCATCGTAATACTGAGGGTCGAGCAAGCGTAGTTCGCGTACAAGAGGCTCTAATCCTTCCATTTCATAGCGTTGCTTTAATAAAGCACGAGTTTCATCATCAACAGTCGGAATATCATCAATACCTTTGCACACAGCATCAATATACATCATTGAACCACCCGACATTACCACAGTGTCGTGTGTGCGAAACAAATCATTGAGCAACTTCATTGCATCTTGTTCATACTGCGCTGCACTATAATACTCATCGAGCGATAGTGTACCCACAAAGTAATGGTGCACCCGCTTCATCTCTTCAGCAGTAGGTGCAGCCGTACCTATGGGGATGTCCTTATATATTTGTCGCGAGTCGGCATTAAGAATAGGACAACCATATTGCTCTGCCATTTGCAAAGCATATTCCGTTTTTCCTATCCCCGTAGGACCTATAATTACTTTGAGTGTTTTGTTCATGACATACATTATGATAAGTGATTGCCATGCCTGCCTCTTTCTGAAGAGAGAGCCAGTCATGGCAATATGTTTATGTGTTTACATGTGGTGTTTAAACCTGTATTATAATCTTCAATTAAAGTTTAATACCCACGCCTGCCATTACCAAGATACCCGGTTGGCGCACATTGGCAATGTCGTAATAGCGGTGATTGATAAGATTTATCATATCTACAAATAGATTGTAACGACTACCTACCCATGAGAGTTTGCAATCAAGCAAAGCGTGTGTACCATAGGGCCTAAGCTGTGCAGTTGGCTTGAGGTCCTTATATACCAAGTATGCTCCTTCGCGTTGTTGCACTCTAAGAGACCAATCGGCAGAGAGATGGCTCACTATGCGATGACGGAGATGTGCCACAAATTTATGTCGCAAATACTCCATAGCATAGTTCGACTTGAAATATTCTTCGCCCTTACGACGATGTTGATAAAGCCATGCATACGAAATGCTTAACTGCTCAAAGGGTTGTTTGTTGCCCCAAAGAGTAGTGAGGTTGAGCCGAATGTCTGCCCCTGCTCCATAGTTATCAAGTCCAAACGATGTGGCATGATAAATATCGTCGGCCGAGCGCATCACCCAATCTATCATGTGCGAACCTCGCTGATAGTGTGCCTTTAGGTGTAAAGTTGCAATAGGATGAACAAAGTCGGCACCTATGCGAAACGACGAACATTCTTCAGGGCGCAAACCCACATTGCCCTCTTGCGTAGGACTTTTATACCAAAGATCGGTAAACGAAGGCAGACGCAGCGATTTGTTCCATGAAGCAAAAAGCCTCCATTCTCTAGTGGGACGATAACTTAAATCTACACCTGGATAGAAACGAAACTTGTTGTCAATAGCATTGTTGCGCTCTGCCATAGCTCCGAACGATAAGGTAAAGCTACGCCAAACGATGTTGTGTTCAACAAAATAAGATAAGTTTGTTCTGTCGTCCTTACGTGTATAGTAACGAGCCTCTTCATGGGGGATAGGCACATATTGGTCCTCTTGCAACGAACGTCCAAGATTGGTGCTTAAAATGCTTTCTTCGCGCAGTTCTGCGCCAAAGGCAGTACGCCCCAACAACCATTCTGTCCAAGCGTTAAAGCCCAGTGTAAACACATCACCCCGATGAAAATTTTCACCTTTATCCGAACCCTTAATAAGTTGATAGTGGTCTATATTTCTTGTCCACGATGCCTTAGGCGAAAGATGAATACGCCCTTTGGTTTCGGCTTGTACCGAAACAATATAGCGTTTTGTAGCCTCCCACTGATTGGGATAAGCTGCGCTGTAAAAGGTGTTTGCACCATAATCATTTGATGTAACTCCTAATTGCATCATAAGGTCAAAGTCTTTGCCTTTGTGCGAGAGCATTCCATAACCTTTTCCGCCTTTAAAACTGCCATTCTTCACAGCACCATCTGAGCGTTGCCCACTTCCACTTGCCGATGCTGTCCAGCCTCTTCCCCACTGCCATGAGGTGCGAGCTTCGCCGCGAAGTGTTCCGTAAGAGCCAGCCTCAACTTGTGCTTCTGCCCACGATGTGGCAACCTGTTTAGTCACAACATTGATAGCACCGCTAAATGCTTGGCTACCCATCACACGCGATGCGGCCCCCTCGAGCACCTCTATGCGCTCTATATCAGCCACATTTACGGGAAAGTCAGCTGCGTTGTGGCCAGTCTGCGGATTAACAATCGGAATGCCATTAAGCATAATGGTTATTTGGTCGTGCGTGCCCCCATCTATGCTAATGTCGGTTTGCAATCCAAATCCGCCACGTTGTCTAACATCGACACTGGCTGAAAGTTTGAGTACATCATTGACAGTGCGCACCCCCGCCGCAGCAAGGTCATCATGCGTCAATGTCAACACTTGCCGTGCAGCTACATTGGCTGCCAATGGTGCGCGCGATGCTGCTACGCTTGCTTCGCCCAGTGCCAAAGTGTCGGCATGGAGTGCTGCATTGGCATCTCCACTACGGCCTTCTGCATGAGCAAGCGTGGTGGCCATTAGGCGTGGTGTAGCACAAGTAAGTGTAGCCACACTCAACATACCTATACGCACCTCGCGATGCAAGCAGCTAAACAAGCTCCAGCCTTTACGATTAAAATGGCTGAATGTTGCAACAGCTTGCTGCTTTTTTGTTGAATTGAACATTGTATAATTTTTTTAAATTAAAAAACGCTTGCAAAGTTAATACTTTTAATTTTATTGTTGTCACTGCATGCTTCTTCTTGTAAAGATAGGTATCTTTGCATACAAATATAATGTTGTAACCCATGCAGCAACTATCAGACTTATTATCAATCTTTGCCAAGCATCCACAAGTGGCTGCTTTAGCTAAGATTATCAACGATCATTCTCCTAATCTCACACATATACAAGGGGCACAAGCTTCTGCCACAAGCCTTTTGTTTGCTTCGCTCACTGCACGCCAGCAAGGAGCAAATAGGCCTTTTCTCTTTATTCTTAACGATGAGGAAGAGGCTGGCTATTTTTATCACGACCTTACAAGTATGTTGGGCGACGAAGTGGCACTATTTTATCCTTCTACTTACAGAAGGGCGGTTAAATACGCTCAACGCGATGCAGCTAACGAGATATTGCGCACCGAGGTTCTCAACCGCTTGGCTTCGTGGAATGTTGATAAAGCCAAGCCGCTCTATGTGGTAACATTTCCTGCTGCCCTCTCAGAGTTGGTAGCACCGCTCAAAATGGTTCAAGACAATAGTATTGAACTATCTGAAGGCAATGAGTACGACCTCACCATGTTGAGCAAGCAGTTAATAGATATTGGTTTTAAACGCACAGATTATGTGTACGAACCTGGTGAGTTTGCCATACGTGGTTCCATACTTGATGTTTATTCGTATGCCTCTGAATATCCCTTCCGCATCGACTTCTTTGGCGATGAAGTGGATAGCATACGCACTTTCGAAGTGCAAACGCAACTCTCAAAGGAGCATAAGCAAAAGGTTTGTGTAGTAGCCGACACTGAGGTGAAAGCCGAGGGCGAATTGGTAACCTTTACCAACTATTTGCCCACCGACACGGTACTCGTTGTAAAAGACCTTGGCTTTATTCACGATACCATCGAACGCATTTATCAAGAGGGATTTGCTCGACAAGCGCAACAAGAACTTGAAGCCACATCCGAGATGGAACAAGCTGAACAACAAATGCGGCTTAAAAAAGAACTTTTGCTCACTACTGGCGAAGTTTTCTTGCGTGGTGTGGCCTCATTGCAACGCATTAATATTGGTGCACAGCCATTAGGCAAAGCTTATGTAGCATTGCATTTCAACACACAGCCGCAACCGCTTTATCATAAAAACTTTGAGATGCTAAAGCACGACCTCAGCCAGTATAAAGCAGACGGATATACCACTTACATTTTGGCTGATAGTTCTAAGCAAACCGAGCGACTGCAAAACATCATGGAAGAAATGAATGCAGCCTCGCAACTGTTTGTACCAGTAGAACACACCTTGCATGGGGGCTTTGTAGACAACGACCTGCGTGTATGTTTTTTTACCGACCACCAAATATTCGACCGCTTTCATAAGTATAGCCTCAAGAGCGACCATGCACGCGATGCAAAAATGGCGCTTACGCTGAAAGAACTTATGCAGTTTGAACCTGGCGACTATGTAGTACACATCGACCATGGAGTTGGACGCTTTGCCGGACTTGTACGCATGCCTGGTGCCGATGGCGAAATGCAAGAGATGATTAAGCTCATCTACAAAAACGATGATGCTGTATACGTAAGTATCCACTCTTTACATAAAGTATCAAAATATAAAGGCAAAGAGGGCGAGCCACCTCGCATAAGTGCACTTGGTACGGGAGCTTGGGAAAAACTGAAGGAACGCACCAAAAAGAAAATTAAAGATATTGCACGCGACCTTATTAAGCTTTACTCGCAACGCAAACAAGAAAAGGGGTTCCAGTTCAGCGCCGACTCCTTTATGCAGCACGAACTCGAAGCGGGCTTTGCCTATGAGGACACACCCGACCAACTAAAAGTGACGCAAGAGGTAAAACACGACATGGAGAGTGCACGACCTATGGACCGCTTAGTATGTGGTGATGTGGGCTTTGGCAAAACCGAAATTGCCGTGCGAGCAGCTATGAAAGCTTGTGCCGACAACAAGCAAGTGGCAGTACTTGTGCCTACCACCGTATTGGCACTGCAACACTACAAAACCTTTGCTTCAAGGCTCAAGGATTTTCCCGTAAGGGTAGACTATCTGACACGTGCACGCTCTACTGCACAAACCAAAGCCATACTAAAGGACCTTAGCGAGGGCAAAATCAATATTCTTGTAGGTACGCAGAAACTGGTTGGAAAAACTGTAAAATGGAACGATTTGGGCCTGCTTATTATTGATGAGGAACAAAAGTTTGGCGTTTCGGTTAAAGAAAAATTGCGCCAACTAAAGGTTAATGTAGACACACTCACGATGTCTGCCACTCCTATTCCACGAACGCTCCAATTCTCGCTTATGGGGGCACGCGACTTTAGTGTCATACAGACTCCTCCCCCTAACAGAAGACCTATACAAACCGAAATTCATACCTTTAGTCACGAGATTATTGCCGAAGCCATAAACTTTGAGATGAGCCGAAATGGACAAGTGTACATTGTTACTCATCGTGTGGCTGCATTGCAAAATTTGGCCGACTTGGTACACAAATATGTGCCCGATGCACGCGTTGCCATCGGACACGGGCAAATGCCACCCGACCAATTAGAAAAGATAGTTACAGGCTTTGTTAATTACGACTATGATGTACTTATCTCTACCACTATCGTAGAGAATGGTATAGATGTGCCCAATGCCAACACTATCATCATTGATGCGGCTCACCATTTTGGCTTGTCAGACCTTCACCAAATGCGTGGACGCGTAGGGCGCAGTTCTCAAAAGGCTTTCTGCTACCTTTTGGCTCCTCCGTTGGCATTGCTTCCCGACGTGTCGCGACGCCGACTCGAAGCTATTGAAAACTTCTCAGACCTTGGTTCGGGCATACACATTGCCATGCAAGATCTTGACATACGTGGGGCTGGCAATCTGCTCGGCTCTGAACAGAGTGGCTTTATAGCCGACCTTGGTTACGAAACCTACCAAAAAATATTGGCAGAGGCTGTAAGCGAATTGAAGAACGATGAGTTTGCCGACCTTTATGCTGATGAACTAAAACAGACGGGACATCTCAGTGGCGAAATATTTGTAGACGACTGCACCGTAGAGTGCGACCTTCATGCTTATTTTCCTGAAACCTATGTACCTGGAGCCACAGAGCGTATGTTGCTATATCGCGAACTCGACTCGCTTGAGACAGACGAACAAATCAGCGATTTCCGTAAGCGCATGGAGGATCGTTTCGGCTCGCTTCCGCCCGAAGGCGAAGAACTATTGCGCATTGTTCCACTGCGTGCTTTAGGACGACAATTAGGAGCTGAACGACTTACACTAAAAAAACGTAAGATGACTCTCTACTTTGTGTCAAACACCAATAGCCCATTCTACAAGAGCGACACCTTTGCAAAGATTATTAACTTTGCTACAAACTCTTACCAACGATGCAAGCTTGACGAGAACCACGGACATCGCCGTATGATAATAAACGATGTACCATCGGTCGAATTGGCACTAAAAACACTTAAAAACATTAAAGGATAAAGAAAGGCGAGGCTTACTCGCCAAAAATAAGAAGACTTTAAAAGCCTTCTTATTTCGTATTTCACTATCTTTGCACACAGATAAGCATAGGCTCAGCAATTTTAAAACAGTCTTTGCACTTGCCTTGCATTATCCCTTACATAGTAAAAATAACAAAACAACGAATGGAAGATACAACACAACACTTGGTTAATACAATTATTGAAGGCATACAAGAGAAAAAAGGCAAAAGCATCGTAACTGCTGATTTAACTAAAATCATCACAGCTCCTTGCGCTTGTTTCGTTATATGCCAAGGTGGTTCGCCACAACAAGTTGATGCTATCGCTGACTCTGTTGAAGAGTTTGCACGCAAAAAGGCTAACGAGAAGCCTGCAGCCATTGCTGGACGCGAAAACGCTGAATGGATAGCCATGGACTATGGCACCGTGATGGTGCATATCTTTGTGCCCGAAGCTCGCGAACATTACGACCTCGAAAATCTATGGGACGATGCTCAAATTACCGAAATCCCCGACCTTGATTAATAAGTAGGTATTCAATATTAATTTATATAAGGGCGTTCATGCATTAATTGATATGCCTTAGCACTTTGTTTCCGCCCATAGCCATAGGCTTCTGACAAGAGCAATGCACAAAATCATACCAATTAATTTTAAGCGTCTACTTAACATTAAGCTATCACATATTTAGCTAAACTGTTGATTACGAATTATTTAAACCGAATATGGATCAAAAACAAAATAACAATCCTAACTTTAAAGGCTTGCCTGGAGGAATAGGGCCACGCAGACCTAAGTTCAACATAGGATGGCTCTATATGGTTATCATCATAGGGCTAGGTCTTATGCTTTGGAATGGACAAAATAGCAATAGCAATAGCGGCATACAACAAGAAGTAGACTATTCTACCTTTCGCAACTATGTAGACAAAGGCTATGCACGCGAAGTTGTTGTTAATAAAACCGATGGCGAAGTACGTCTTGTTGTTCGCCCCGAATATATTAGGCAACTCTTCAAGGTAGGCACAGACCAAACAGGTACTGCCCCAAGCGTATCGGCTAAGTATCCCAACATTGAGTCGGTAGGTTCTTTCCTCGACGCTCACTATAAAGGTAGCGTACGTTACGAAGAGAATAACAGCTTTTGGCCAAGTCTTATCAGTAGCATCTTGCCTATCTTATTGTTGGTATTCTTGTGGTATTTCTTGTTCCGTCGCATGAGTGGCGGTGCCGGAGGTTCTGGTGGCATCTTCAGTGTAGGCAAAAGCAAAGCTCGCTTGTTTGAGAAAAACGGAAAAAATTCTACCAATATCACCTTTAAGGATGTTGCAGGACAAGAGGGCGCTAAGCAAGAGATACGCGAGATTGTAGACTTCTTAAAAAACCCTCAAAAATATACCGAATTGGGTGGTAAAATACCCAAGGGAGCACTGCTCGTTGGCCCTCCGGGTACAGGTAAAACACTTTTGGCTAAAGCCGTTGCAGGCGAGGCTGATGTGCCTTTCTTCTCAATGGCAGGTTCCGACTTTGTTGAGATGTTTGTGGGTGTAGGCGCCAGCCGTGTGCGCGACTTATTCCAACAAGCTAAAGAAAAAGCCCCCTGCATCGTATTTATCGACGAGATAGACGCTATCGGACGTGCACGTGGCAAAAACCCTACGATGGGTGGCAACGATGAACGCGAAAACACCTTGAACCAGTTACTCACCGAAATGGATGGTTTTGGCACCAACACAGGCGTTATTGTATTGGCAGCCACTAACCGTGTGGAGATATTGGATAAGGCACTTTTGCGTGCTGGCCGTTTTGACAGACAAATCCATGTAGACCTTCCAGAACTCTCTGAACGTGTGGCTATTTTCAAGGTACACATGAAGCCCCTAAAACTTGATAGCAACGTAGACATTGAGATGTTGGCACGCCAAACACCTGGTTTCTCGGGAGCCGACATTGCCAACGTGTGCAACGAGGCTGCTTTGATTGCCGCACGTCACAACCGCAAAGAGGTGGGCAAGCAAGACTTCTTAGACGCCGTAGACCGCATTATTGGCGGTTTAGAGAAAACCTCAAAGGTAATGACCGAGGACGAAAAACGCTCAATCGCTATCCACGAGGCTGGTCATGCCTCGGTATCATGGCTTTTGCAATATGCCAATCCTTTGGTTAAAGTTACAATTGTGCCACGTGGTCAAGCACTTGGTGCAGCGTGGTATCTGCCCGAAGAGCGCACCATTACTACTCGCGAACAGATGCTCGACGAAATATGTTCTCTCCTTGGCGGCCGTGCTGCCGAAGAACTCTTCATCGGCCATATCTCAAGCGGCGCACTCAACGACCTCGAACGTGTTACCAAACGCATCTATGGCATGGTGGCTTATCTTGGCATGAGCGATAAACTCTCTAACGTGTGCTACTATGATGCACAGAGTGAATACAGCTTCTCTAAACCCTACTCTGAGCATACAGCACAACTTATCGACTCTGAAGTACAACGCCTTATCTCTGAACAATACGAACGTGCTAAACGCTTGCTCACAGAGAATGCAGCTAAACACAACGAGTTGGCCAACCTTCTGGTTGAACGCGAAGTAATCTTTACCGAAGATGTTGAACGTATCTTTGGTCCACGTCCGTGGAAGAGTCGTGCCGACATCTTGATGGAGGAAGAGGCTCTAAAACTTGCCGACGAACGTGCCAAGAAACTCGAGAAAGAGCAAGCACAAAAAGAGCAAGCAAATAGCGAAGAGGCTACTACCAATAAAGAAGAGCAGCCCTCAGAACCTTCTGGAAACAGTTCTGAACCGACCGTAAATTCACAATCTATCCATAATGAATAATCTTGTTATGCGAACCCTCACAGGCATTGTTTTCGTAGCAGTGCTTGTGGGGGCTACGCTTTATAGTCCAGCATCATTTATTTTGTTGTTTGCCATTGTTACGGCACTTACAACATGGGAGTTTTCAACCAACGTAAACCGTTATGCAGGAGCATCGGTTAATAAACTCATCAATGCAGTTGCCGCAGTATATCTGTTTGTTGCATTTGCAGGTTTCTGTGGCGACCTTGTTCCGTCTAAGGCCTTTGTTCCCTACTTAGTGTCTATCATTTACCTTTTGGTTAGCGAACTTTACCTACAAAAGAGCGACCCATTAAAGAATTGGGCCTATGCCTTTGCCTCGCAGATATACGTAGCTCTATCATTTAGTTTACTCAATGTTTTAGCATTCCGCTACGACCCCATGACCAACCACACAAGCTACGAAAGCATCTATCCACTCAGCATATTCCTCTTTCTTTGGACAAGTGATACGGGAGCTTACTGCTGTGGATCAATGTTGCACAAGTACTTCCCTGCCAAACTTTTTGAGCGCATCTCGCCCAACAAGTCGTGGGTGGGTAGCATTGGCGGTGGTGTGCTTTGCTTGGTTGTAGCCACCATTTTGTGGCATTTCTTCCCCGACAAGCTCACACTTCCTGGATGGTTGGGGCTCGGACTCACCGTGTGCATTTTTGGCACTTGGGGCGACTTAGTCGAGAGCCTTTTCAAGCGTCAGCTTGGCATAAAAGATAGCGGCCACATACTGCCAGGACATGGTGGTATGCTCGATCGTTTTGACTCTTCACTCTTAGCCATTCCTGCAGCAGCACTGTACCTTTACACCTTTGAGAGCTTTTAATCTCTTGAATAAACGGCACACACTGCCCATTACATTATTACGACAATATATTAGTGAAATAAATACCGTATGCAACAGAAAATCATTATTCTCGACTTCGGCTCTCAAACCACTCAACTGATTGGTCGCAGACTGCGCGAACTCGACACTTTTTGCGAAATTCTGCCCTACAACAAGTTTCCTCACAACGACCCCACTGTAATTGGTGTTATTCTTTCGGGTTCTCCCTACAGCGTTTACGACCCTGAGGCATTCAAGGTAGATTTAAGCGAAATACGCGGCAAATACCCTATTCTTGGCATCTGCTATGGCGCACAATACATGTCGCAACTTTATGGTGGCAAGGTTGAACCTGCAGGTAGTCGCGAGTATGGACGCGCCAACCTTGAGAACTTTGACCACAGCAACCCCTTGTTTAAAGGCTTCAACGATAACTCACAAGTATGGATGAGCCATGGCGACACCATCACGGCTATTCCACAAGGCTTTCATTGCATTGCATCTACATCGAAAGTTAAATATGCTGCCTACCAAGCAGACAACGAACCGCTATGGGGTGTACAATTCCATCCCGAGGTGTTCCACTCATTGCAGGGCACACAATTGCTCAAAAACTTTGCAGTAGACATTTGCGGTAGCCGTCAAGACTGGAGTCCCGACTCATTTGTAGACACCACTGTGGCAGAGTTGAAAGAGCAACTTGGCAACGACAAAGTAATACTTGGTCTTTCGGGCGGTGTTGATAGTTCGGTGGCAGCAGTGCTTCTTCATCGTGCCATTGGCAGCAACCTTACATGTATTTTTGTAGACCATGGTATGCTCCGTAAAAACGAGTTTACCGACGTAATGAACGACTACAAATGCCTTGGTTTGAACGTTGTTGGCGTTGATGCCAGCGAAAAGTTCTTTGCCGACCTTGACGGTGTTACCGACCCCGAGCAAAAGCGCAAGATTATTGGTCGCGACTTTGTTGAAGTGTTCAATGCCGAAGCTAAAAAGCAAACTGGTGCTAAGTGGTTGGCACAAGGCACTATCTACCCCGACCGCATTGAGTCGCTCAACATTACGGGCAAAGTTATCAAGAGCCACCACAACGTGGGTGGTCTGCCCAAAGAGATGAATCTGCAACTATGCGAGCCACTCAAATGGTTGTTTAAGGACGAAGTGCGCCGTGTGGGTCGCTCATTGGGTATGCCTGAGCACCTCATTACGCGTCACCCTTTCCCTGGCCCAGGTTTAGCCGTTCGTATTTTGGGTAGCATCACACGCGAAAAGGTACGCATTCTTCAAGATGCCGACGACATCTACATTCGCAGTCTGCGTGAATATAAAACCAAACTTTCGGGCGAGGAGGCACGCCGCGTACTTGCTGCAGGCGTTCCTGCCGACATGAAGAATGGCGAGATAGAAGTAAGTCTCTACGACCAAGTATGGCAAGCTGGCACCGTATTACTCTCTACCATTCGCTCTGTAGGAGTGATGGGCGACGAACGCACCTACGAGCATCCCGTAGCCTTGCGTGCCGTTACAAGTACCGATGCCATGACTGCCGACTGGGCTCACCTTCCCTACGACTTTATGGCAAAAGTATCAAACGACATCATCAACCACGTAAAGGGAGTAAACAGAGTATGCTACGACATCTCTTCAAAACCACCCTCAACAATTGAGTGGGAATAACATACAGAATTTATAGAACCACCCATATACGTTTTTCCACACTATAAAAAATAGAGAGGTCAGTAAAACCCCAATAGAGTTTTATTGACCTCTCTTTTTTAAACGTCCTAAAATAAGTAGGTGTAATAAAAGGCACCGAGCAATAATTACTCAAAAAAATAAATCTATTGAATATTTCCCCATCTATCTAGGCTTTAGAGATGAAAGGTATTTCAAACTTCGGTTGTATGCGTTGCACGATTGCCGTATCACTCAAAATGTCGGATGAACCTTATAATCACCTATAAAAGCCTCTCGGTGCTTCCCATAGAAAGAAAAGCCTATTCCATTCACTCGTAGTAATGATAGTTTGTTTCCATCATTGTCTTCAAGCGAGCATTGCATGTTGTTCTCCCAAGTCTTATTCAAGTATTTGTGAAACTTGCTTATACACCACAAATAGACCTATGGTTGTAATCCACAATAAAAACAACGTTGTAAGTATCTGTCATATTGTCTTCCCTAAATATGTGTTGAGCGCAACTTCTAATTTGTCATTGTAATAATTTCCAAAAATTAGAAATTAAGAACATCAAAAGCATCTTTTATCGGTTGCACATTAGTATAATCGTAAAATTCAATTTGTGGTTCTGAATATTCTGGATAATTAAATTCTGCAATAGGAATAGATGCATCCTTACAAGCCAATGGTTCTTCCTCTATCTTACCATTCTTCATTAGTAGCTTGCAACTATAATATGCCCCACTTTGCGCTTCCACCATTATCACATATCCAGATCCTTGCTGAAAGTCTCGATGTCCAGCTGTGGCTTTATATATAGTATGCACACGTCCTTCCCTTATCGTATATACATTCAGTTTAAAGTCAGCCTCGCAATGTCCGTATTTGACAAATAGCTCAGGCATGTTATCATTGTTCATATCTGCTAGGAAGTATGTACAATATCCACGCCCTTCTTTGTCTGCTATTTTATCAAAACACTGCTCCAACTGCTGTTTGTACAATTGAACTTTCGAGTTATTCTTTTGTCGTACTTTTTTCAAGTTGGTATGCTTCAAACAGTTTCCGTTCCAATCAAAGACAGAAATGACATTATATCTCCCTCCTTTCTTATAATAAACGTAAGATTGACCTATAGGCAAATCTTCTTCAGAAGACATTCCGTAAATACCTGCATTACAAGGCAACTGAATTGTTGGTAGACCTTTAGTCAAACTGATGATGTACGTGTAACAATTCCTGTCATCGTAACCTTCCACTAAAATTTTGTCTTCTTCAGCGTTAATACGCACAGAGTTTATTGTTGGGATTGATGTCAATGAAACTTTTTGAACCTTATCCCCATATCCGAGACATTCATAGTTATCATTAGGATTTGTTGTCAACAGTTTCATCAGTTTGCCACTTTTAGGCCTATATGCCCATAGAGTTACTGCATCCATACCATTGCCACAGATGCTATCCACATTTGTAAAAACAATGAGATTATGTCCTTCAGCAGCAATTTGTGTTGTTAATGGTAGGTGTAGAGTATCTTTTAGCATTGACACAGTTCTTGTTTCATGAGTATTTGCGATAACAGATACCGTTGTCGTTACCAATATTGTGCTAATAACCAGAAGTTTAAATATTCTCTTCATATTCGTAATTTTGGATGTTAATATTCACAAACGGGTCTGACAGACATCCCACGCCATCTTGGGCATGAATCTATCATTTTGCCAATGGATGTAGATGCATTTACCCTTCCTTGATTAAAGTAAAATAGCTTACTTTGTTTAATTTCAAACAAAGTAAGTTATTTTACTCATTATCTAAATCTATAGCGATAAGTCTTTTGACTTTGAGTTCCTATCCTATGCTATGTCGTCCCTTCGGGACTTACCTTATAGCTCAAATATTCAAACAAAAATTTCAAATTTAAGTAAGTTGCTTAATTGGTATTGAAAAACTCCATATAAAAGCATAAGTGCTGAAAGCTCTGCAGAACCTTCAGCACTTATGTTTTTATATCTACTTATTAAGCCTCTTTAGCCTCTTCCTTTACCTCTTCTTCAACAAACTTTGTGTAACCACCCTTTACAAGGATGTTGTACCATTGAATAAGTTTTTTGATGTCTGAGTCGTGAACTCTGTCGCGGTCATAATCGGGCAATACGCTTGCCATAAAGTCTGCCAATTCAGCCTTAGTAGCCTTTTTATAGTCGATTGCAGTAGGTTGCGCATTCTCTTTGTCTGCAATTGATTGGAAGATTTCCATAAGTGGTTTGTCGTCCTCATTGGTGTACATAGACACATCGTTGAGCGATGTTACGCGGTCGCGGGCACCTGCTGTAACGCGCTTCTTAGTGCCATCAATCGTTTCAACAATAAGGTTGCCTCTTCCTTGAGCCACTAAACGATAAAGACCGGGCTTGCCCGATATAGCTAAAATTGTTTCTTGCATTTTTAGATATTGATGTATTGATTTATTTAATTTTATTCTCTACTTCCCTTTTATTGAAAGCGAGAGACAATAAGCGTGAATGCTTAGCTCAACCATTGGGGTAAAGATATGAATATCAATCATTAGTCATCAGCTAAGAATGCCGTTTATTGTTGTGGATGCTAAATTCGGCAATTTTTCTGATATAACCAACCTTTTGGCTGATAAAATATCATTTCACTCTTTAACAGCGTTATTGCGCTCATAAGTCTCTACCTCATGTCGGTTGCGGCTTATTGTTACCAAATATACACCACCAAATATCAGCAACACAGCTATAGCCTTTATCCAATTAAAGGTATCCATGCCCCAACAAATGGCCACTATACAAGCCACAATGGGCTGCACATAGTTGTACATACCCGCTACTGTTGGGCGCAGATTTTTCTGTCCTATCACAATGAGCATGTAGCTAAAAAAGGTGCTACCCACTACTATAAACGTTAATGCGGCTATCTCTGATAGATGAAGCGATTGCCACGAAACGGCCAAAAGGTCGTTAGCAGAGAATGGGAGCACGCAGATAAACGAGTAGGTAAACATCCACTTCATAATTGTAACAAGCGAATATTTGCTTACAAAATCTTTGTAAACAACTATGTAGAGTGCGTAGCAAAATTGTGCAGACAGCACCAATAAGTCGCCCCATATAGCGTAAGATCCGCCCGTAGTGGCCGCTGCTTGAGTGCCAGCGTTACTACCCATTATCAGCAACAATGCGCCTGCTGCACCCGCCGCAATGCCAAGCACCTTCTTGCCCGTAATGGGTTCTTTTAAAATAAAAGCAGCCAGCACCATGGCCCACAAAGGCATGCTGGTAGTGATAATTGAGGCATCGCCAGGCGATGTAAGGCTTACGCCAAATACAAAGCAACCTTGATTTAGCACTATACCCAACAGGGCTGCACCAAACAAGCGTGCAAGGTCTTTATGTCCAACGTGCTCGGCTGGCATAAAGAATGATAACAACCAAAATAATATCATTGCTCCTGTAATGCGCAGGTCGGTTACCACCAACGGAGTTACAGCTCCCGTTGCCATAACAAACTTTGAGAGGGGTGACATTAGTCCCCACATGCAGTTGGCACTAAACATTGATGCGTGCCCTTTTATTGACGAATCCATTCTTTTTTGTTTAGTTTTTATCGTTCTTTTATAAATAGCAAGAAAAAAACCTTTTCCTCCCACCCATTTTTATGCATATATGGTAAGAGAAAAAGGTTTTTCATTGTTAAGCAACATACCTACGATGTTGCCACTTCATTACACCCTCTATCGGATAATAGTTGCTTCGCGGTCTGGACCAACAGACACAATCTTGATAGGAGTGCCTGTAGCCTTTTCAATATAAGCAATATAGTCTGCAAAGGCTTTAGGGAATTGTTCTTCGCTACGAACGGCAGTTAAGTCGGTGTTCCAACCCTCAATTTCTTCGTATACAGGTTGCCAGCCTTCGGTGTCGTATGGCATTTCAGTAATGGTTTCACCATCCTTGGTATAAGCCGTGCAAACCTTGATTGTGCTGAACGAATCAAGCACATCGCCCTTCATCATCACGAGATCGGTTACACCATTAATCATAATGGCATACTTCAGTGCAACAAGGTCGAGCCAACCGCAACGACGGTTACGCCCCGTAACAGCACCATACTCATTACCGATGTGACGAATGGTATCACCTGTTTCGTCAAAAAGTTCCACAGGGAACGGACCTCCGCCTACACGTGTGCTATAAGCCTTGAATATGCCAAACACATGACCTATGCTATTAGGAGCTACACCCAAACCTGTGCATACACCACCACTTGTTGTAGATGAAGACGAAACGTAGGGATAGGTACCATGGTCAATGTCGAGCAATGAGCCTTGGGCCCCTTCGGCAAGCACGTTTTTGCCTTCTTCAAGTGCATGATTAAGTTCATATTCAGTGTCGGTAAGGTGGAACTTACGCATGTAGTTCACGCCTTCAAGCCAACGCTCTTCTTCTTCCTTAATATCGTAGTCAGTATAGTGAAGGTCGCGCAAAATTTGCTCGTGACGAGCCTTGAGTGCATTATATTTTTCTTCAAAGTTGTGCAAGATGTCGCCAACGCGCAAGCCTACACGAGCAGCTTTGTCGCTATAGGTGGGGCCAATACCCTTGCCAGTAGTACCCACCTTGTTTTTGCCCTTTGCAGCCTCGTAAGCGCGGTCGAGCACTCGGTGAGTAGGCAAAATAAGATGTGCTCTACGGCTAATGTGCAAGCGTTCGGTAAGTTCGTAGCCAGCAGCTTCAAGTTCGTGAGCCTCAGCCATAAACAAGTCGGGAGCTATCACGCATCCGTTACCAATGATATTGATTTTGTTTTCATCAAAAATGCCTGAAGGGATAGAACGAAGCACAAACTTCTTTCCATCAAAAATAATCGTATGGCCAGCATTGGGGCCACCTGCAAAGCGTGCTACCACATCGTAGCGTGGAGTAAAGAAATCAACAACTTTGCCTTTACCCTCGTCGCCAAATACGATACCTAATAGGGCATCAACTTTTCCTTTTGTCATATTTATCTTGAGGTGATGATTTACATTGTTATTAATTGCCACACCGAGCAACAATCAAATTTATGCAAAGATAGTGCAAGGCGAATGCAGAACAAAGCTTGCTTTGATTTTGCTGAGCCGCAGCCTATCTTA
>DJEH01000147.1:20261-28354 GCA_002431845.1 Prevotellaceae bacterium UBA5903
GCCTATCTTATGCAAAGATATATTTTTTTATTGGTTTTAAGGTTTTTATCAAGAGGTAAAATCCTCTTACACATCCTCTACAACCTATCTTTTTATTAGAGCCGATAAAATGTACATCTGCATCATAGATACGGCACGTGCATTCTCGCCACCATTGGGTATAATGATGTCGGCATACTGCTTAGTTGGTTCAATAAATTCATCGTGCATAGGTTTAAGCACATTACGATATTTATCAATAAGCATTTCGAGCGGATGTCCACGTTCGGCAATATCGCGCTCAATCACGCGCAACAAGCGTTCGTCTGGCTCGGCATCTACAAAGATTTTTAAGTCCATGAGGTCGCGCAAGCTCTTGTCGTAAAGAGCCATAATACCCTCTACTATTATCACCTCGTGAGGCTCAACATGCACCGTTTCCTTTTGGCGTGTACATGTAAGATAAGAGTAAGTAGGCTGTTCTATGGCACGACCATGTCGGAGTTCATCTATCTGATGAGAGAGCAAAGGCCATTCAAAAGCATCGGGGTGGTCGAAGTTGGTTTTTTTACGCAATTCTTCGGGCACATCCCATTGCGACTTGTAGTAAGAGTCTTGCGGAATTACCGCCACCATATCGGCAGGCAGTGTGTTTACTATTTTATTAACAACTGTAGTTTTGCCAGAGCCTGTTCCTCCAGCTATACCAATGATTAGCATTTCGTAAGAGATGTAAAAGAGTGAATGGTTAGATTAAATGAATGGCTACATAAAGTACACCCTCTTGACACGATTGCTCACCGATGTCAATATTTCATAAGGAATGGTGTCGAGTTTGTCAGACAGCACCGTTACAGGCAAATTATCGCCAAATATCTCCACTACATCTCCTTCTTCACAAGCGATATCTGTAACATCTATCATGCATACATCCATGCATATATTGCCGATATATGGTGCTTTCTGACCATTTACCAAACAATAGCCATTGCGGTTGCCAAGGTGACGATTTAAGCCATCGGCATAACCTATAGGTATGGCTGCTATTCTTGAATCGCGGTCTACATACGAGCGACGAGAGTAGCCTATACTATCACC
Source organism: Prevotellaceae bacterium UBA5903 (assembly GCA_002431845.1). Lineage (GTDB taxonomy): Bacteria > Bacteroidota > Bacteroidia > Bacteroidales > Bacteroidaceae > Alloprevotella. The sequence goes on from DJEH01000147.1 coordinate 21,339, forward strand.
TTTTGGCACATTGCGTATTTGCAATATAGTGGTTCTGAGCGACGTAACATTGTTTAGTCGGCGATTATCTATTGGGTCGATGCCATACAAGCCAAGGCCTAAGCGCACCATGTCAAGGTGGCGTTCGGGAAATCGCTCAATGCCTGCACTATTGCATATATGGCGCAATATTTTGTGCGAAAATGCCGCTTGCAGTTGTGACGAGCCCTTTAAGAATAAGTCGTACTGATGGGCAGAGAACTCATCAAAGTCGGGCGAGTCAGAACCTACAAAATGCGAGAATACCGAACGAGGAATAACCGCATTTTGCTGCTTCAATATTTCTACAACCTTAGGCACATCGGTCAGTGGATTAAAGCCCAAACGATGCATACCCGTGTCGAGCTTAACGTGTATAGGAAAATCTTGTATACCTTGTTTTTCGGCTGCATGAATTAAAGCCTTGAGCAACTTAAAGTTATAAACCTCTGGTTCAAGGTCGTATTGGAACAAGGTGTCGAAAGCCGTCATTTCTGGGTTCATCACAATGATACCTGTGGTAATGCCAGCACGACGCAAGTCGGCTCCCTCGTCAGCCACAGCTACTGCCAAATAGTCTACGCCACGGTCTTGTAACGTCTTAGCAATCTCTACCGACCCTGCGCCGTATGCCGAAGCCTTTACCATGCAAGTAATTTTGGTTTCGGGCTTCATAAACGAGCGATAGTAGTTGAGGTTTTCAACAATAGCTCCCAAGTTCACGTCGAGTGTGGTTTCGTGAACACGCAGCGACAAAGCAGCCGTTATCTGTTCAAAACCAAACTTGCGCGACCCCTTTATAAGCACCACTTCGTTGCTTATGGTGTCGAGCAATCCGCTCTCTATCAACGCTTCGCTATTGGCAAAGAATGTTTTCTTTACAGTAAATAGCGAATGGGCTGCCGATATTTCTGGTCCCACTCCAATCAAGCGGTCTATGCCACGATGACTCACCATGTCTGCCACTTGTTTGTAGAGTTCAGTGGCCTCGAGTCCCGTTTGCAGTATGTCTGATAAGATGAGCGTTTTAGGTTTATTGCCTAACTCTGGACGACGGTTCATAAAGTCGAGTGCAATGTCGAGCGAAGCCACATCAGAGTTGTAGGTATCGTTAATCAGCGTGCAGCCTCTCACACCTTGTATCACCTCAAGGCGCATGGCCACAGGTTCGAGTTGCGCCATACGTTGCTTTATCTCGGCTGCTGGGATGTGCATATATAGGCATACAGCCAAGCAATGAATGCAGTTCTGCACCGAAGCTTCATCGGTAAAAGGTATGGTCATATCGTTTTCATAGCCCAAATAGTGGTAAACGATATGCGTACCCTTATTCTCTTTATCGCCCTTTTCCACCTTGCTCACATAGAGTGGTGCATCGGGGTTATGGCGCGACCATGCTATGGTATCGCCCGTATAGAGCGAAGCACTCATACACTCGCTGATAATCTCGTCATCGGCACAATATATCACCACATCGGCATCCTTAAAGAGCGAAATCTTTTCTAAGCACTTCTCTTGAATGGTTGCAAAGTTCTCTTGGTGCGCAGGGCCTATATTAGTCATTAGGCCGATGGTGGGCTGTATGATGTCTTTAAGTGCTTGCATCTCGCCAGGTTGCGATATGCCCGCCTCAAATATGCCCACTTGCGAGTGATCGTTGAGTAGGCACACACTGAGCGGTACACCTACTTGCGAATTATACGACTTGGGCGAACGAGTAACGTTCATTGAAGGCGAAAGCAATTGGTAGAGCCACTCTTTCACCACAGTTTTACCATTCGACCCTGTCACTCCTATCACAGGTATGCTATATTCCTCACGGTGTCTCTCAGCTAAGCGTTGCAATGCTTTAAGCGGACTCACCACGAGCAAGAAGTTTGCCTCAGGATAAAGTGTTTCGCCATTATCAGGCACATTGCCCACAACAAAGTTGCGTACACCGCGTCTGTATAGTTCGGGTATATAGTTGTGTCCATCGCCCATTTTTGTACGGATGGCAAAGAACAACGTTGTTTCAGGAAAGGCCAACGACCTGCTATCGGTCAATAACCAATCAATGCTCGCTTCGGTATTACCAAAGCGGCGTGCGCCTATCAAGGCTGTGATGTTATCTATGGTGTAGTGCATACTATATATATTTCTGACTACAATTGTAATTGTATCTAAAATACGTTTTTTTATTGTTTAAGCAGAGAATGCTCTTACGCTATTGCAAAGTTAGCAGTTGCAATGTTTTTATACAAGTGCAAAGGGCGTAAAGTTACAGCGTAATTGTTAAAAAGGCATGTTCCATTTCTTTTCAAAAGCAAGTTTTTTCTCTTCTCTGTGTTCAACAAAGCGTTTGTATTCTTCGCCTTCGGGATGTAGTGGCCTATGGTTAAAGGCTCTAATTATAGCCGCCCGTTCCTTGGCATACTCATGCATTTTAGGGCTGAATGCCCATTGGCTAAAGCGTTCCCACACATAGCTTACTGCCTGTTCTGAGGGGTGCAACATATCTTCGGCATAAAAGCGATAATCGCGCAGTTCGTCGTTTATTATCTCGTATGCCGGAAAGTAAGTTACGTTGCTAAATAGCTTTTCTAATTGCTCAATAAGCAAGAGCAAGCGAGCTTTGCTCAGTGCGTTTTCGTGCATGCCATATTTGGCATAGCGGTATGGACTTAGCGTAAATACCACCTTTGCCGTTGGGTGCAGTTTTTGCAAATTGCCAAGCACTTCTGCCCATTCATTGAACATTGTTTGCCCATCAGCCACTTGCTCGTTAAACATGCGACTTGGTTGCTTGTGACAGTTTGCCACGATACGCATCTGTTGATGATCGGTGTTCAAACAATACACGTGGTCGGTGCTAAAGGTAATAAGCAGCAAGTTTGTTTTGTCAAACACTGCCTTAGCCTTATGCCATTCCTTGCTGAGGGCATCCTCCAGTTCGGCCTTTGTTGGGGCTGAAAATGAGGTGGCATAGTCCCAATGTCGGTATGTGTTGTCGTTGGCGCTAAAATAGCCGTTAGAGTCAATAGCTTCGGCGGGGTCAGCACTCATTAGCGAACGCACAACTTTAAGTATGCTCATTGGGTTATAGAGGGTTCCGTGCGGATTGAGGCACACATTATTTTGGGGTAGCACTTGTTGCAAGCGTTGGCCTATGTGGTCGGCAAAACACGAGCCTATAAGCATTACGCACGTGTGGGGGGTGAGTTCTATATTGCCGTTATTGGAGGGAAGGTCTACGATGGTTCTAAAATCCATAGTTATATTGATATGCAGGTGGGAGGAGTTTTTTTTATGTTTATCGTTGCAATTCCTGCTTATTCACAAAAGTACGTTTTTTTGTGGCAAGTGATGTAATCTTTCTGCATAATATTTCTAACTTTGCGCCATGAGCAAGGGCTACGGGGTTGCTGCAAGCCCCCCAATTAGGCAATAGTTTAGTATCGCCTAACCACACCTTACTCATTCATTATTAAACAATATCATTACTTTTTTCATCCTATATGTCACGCATTCTATTTCTGTCAGACATACATGGCTCTTTGCCAGCCTTAGATGCGGTGCTCAGTTATTATGATGCCCACCATTACGACCTACTCGTGCTTTTGGGCGACATTCTCAACTATGGACCACGCAACGGATTATGCCCCGGTCTCAACCCCCAAGCCATTGCAGAAAAGCTCAATGAGCGAGCTGCTAACATTGTGGCTGTTCGTGGCAATTGCGACTCTGAGGTAGACCAAATGTTGCTCAACTTTCCTATTCAAAGCACCTATTCGTTGCTCATTGACGAGGGCATACGCTTTTTCATCACCCACGGCCACGTGTATAATGAAAAGAATATGCCGCAAGCCCCAGGCTGCAATGTGTTTGTATATGGCCACACACATTTGCAAAAACTTGAGGCTGCTACTGCCGTAAGTCCTGTCATACTCAATACGGGGTCGCCCACATTTCCCAAGGGAGGCAATCCACCCACATTTGCCACATTCTGCGATGGCACTTTGGCCATCCGCACATTGGATGGCGAGGCTATTAAAAGCTTGAAAATATAAACGTTTTACAACCTACAAACGCATAGATGAACAAAACATATACCTATGACGAGGCGTTCAAAGCCTCGTTAGCCTACTTCAATGGCGACGAGTTGGCAGCTCGTGTATGGATTAACAAATATGCCATGAAAGATTCGTTTGGCAATCTATACGAGTGCTCGCCCACCGACATGCACCACCGCATTGCCCACGAGATAGCTCGTATCGAACAGCATTATACCAACCCACTTACCGAGGACGAGGTGTTTGCATTGCTCGACCATTTTCGCTACCTCGTACCAGCGGGTTCGCCCATGACTGGCATTGGCAACAACTATCAGATTGCTTCGCTGTCCAACTGCTTTGTTATTGGCATTGATGGCAACTCCGACTCGTATGGTGCTATTATGAAAATCGACGAGGAACAAGTGCAACTCATGAAACGTCGCGGCGGTGTGGGCCACGACCTTTCGGGCATACGTCCTAAAGGTTCGCCCGTTAAAAACTCGGCACTTACCTCAACAGGCATCGTTCCCTTTATGGAGCGTTATAGCAACTCTACACGCGAGGTGGCACAAGATGGGCGCCGTGGTGCCCTTATGCTCAGCATATCCGTGCGCCACCCCGAGGCTGAGGATTTTATTGATGCCAAACTCACTGAGGGCAAAATAACAGGGGCAAATGTAAGCGTCAAGATAGACGATGAGTTTATGCAATGCGCCATCGAAAATCGTCCCTACCACCAACAATTCCCCATCACGGGTAGACAACCTATGGTAGAAAAAGAGGCCGATGCCACTGCCATTTGGAAGAAAATTGTGCATAATGCTTGGAAGAGTGCCGAACCTGGCGTACTCTTTTGGGACACCATTCTGCGCGAGAGCATCCCCGACTGCTATGCCGATTTAGGCTTCCGCACTGTCAGCACCAATCCGTGTGGCGAAATTCCTTTGTGCCCCTACGACAGTTGCCGTTTGTTGGCCATCAACCTCTATGCTTACGTGGTTAATCCTTTCACCTCGCAAGCCACCTTCAACTTTAGCTTGTTCAAAAAGCACGTGGCTTTAGCACAACGCTTTATGGACGATATTATCGACCTTGAACAAGAAAAAATTGACCGCATTATTGCTAAGATAAAGAACGACCCACAAAGCGATGAGGTGAAGCACACCGAACTCCACCTGTGGGAAAAGATTAAAGCTAAAACGGCAAAAGGCCGTCGTACGGGTGTGGGCATCACTGCCGAGGGCGATATGCTGGCTGCCCTTGGCTTACGCTATGGCACTGCCGAAGCCACCGAAATGGCTGTTAAGGTGCAACGCACATTGGCGCTTAGCGCCTATAGGTCGAGTGTTGAGATGGCTAAAGAGCGCGGTGCGTTTCCCATCTTCAATGCCGAGCGCGAAGCACATAATCCGTTTATTTTGCGCATTAAGGATGCCGACCCCGAACTTTATGCCGACATGGTGCACTACGGGCGTCGCAACATTGCTTGCCTCACGATAGCCCCAACGGGCACCACCAGCCTGATGACGCAAACCACCTCTGGCATCGAACCTGTGTTTATGCCCGTATATAAGCGTCGGCGCAAAGTTAATCCTAACGACACCAATGTGCACGTTGACTTTGTTGATGAAACGGGCGACTCGTTTGAGGAATACATTGTGTATCATCCCAAGTTCCTCACATGGATGCGTACACAAGGTATTGATACCGAAAAACGCTATACGCAAGCCGAGATTGATGAGCTTGTGGCGCGTTCGCCCTACTACAAGGCCACTGCCAACGATGTTGATTGGCTCATGAAGGTGCGTATGCAAGGAGCCATTCAGAAATGGGTAGACCACAGCATTAGTGTTACCGTAAACCTGCCCAACCATGTAGACGAGGAGTTGGTAAACAACCTCTACATCGAGGCTTGGAAGAGCGGCTGTAAGGGGTGTACCATTTATCGCGATGGCTCGCGTGCGGGAGTGCTCGTCAGCACGCAAAAAACCAATAAGAAGCAGAAGAAGGAAGACGAAGAAACTGCCTCCTCTTCCGCCCAATTTGTATTGCCAACCGTTACCGAGCGTCGGCCCGATGTGCTCGAATGCGACGTGGTACGCTTCCAGAACAATAAGGAAAAATGGGTGGCATTTGTTGGACTGCTCGACGGACATCCTTACGAAATCTTTACCGGACTACAAGACGACGACGAGGGCATTGTATTGCCCAAAACCGTTACCAAAGGCAAGATTATCAAGCGCGTACTGCCCGATGGCTCTAAACGCTACGACTTTCAGTTCCAAAACAAGCGTGGTTATAAAATGACGGTTGATGGTTTGTCTGAAAAGTTCAACAAAGAGTATTGGAACTATGCCAAACTCATATCGGGAGTGTTGCGCTACCGCATGCCTATTGAGAATGTTATTAAGCTCGTAAACTCTCTTCAGCTCGAAAGCGAAAACATCAATACATGGAAGGTGGGCGTGAGCCGTGCACTCAAAAAGTATGTGATTGATGGCACCGAGGCCAAGGGACAAAAATGTCCTAACTGTGGCCACGAAACGCTGGTTTACCAAGAGGGTTGCCTTATTTGCAAGCACTGCGGTGCAAGCCGTTGCGGATAATCGTAGCGTTTTTAACTTAAAATATAAAGGAGTTGTTCAGCATTTATATTATGGCTGTCCGTTAAAACTCAAAAGAGCATAAAAATCCTTCCCGAAGCCCTATAAAATAGGACTTCGGGATTTATTTTTCCAAAAATAAGCCCCCTACTAAAAGATTATACAAGTAATCCATTACAATCATTTCATTATATTTTTATTTGAATAATTGAGCTATAAGATAAGTCCCGAAGGGACGATATAACATAGGATAGGGGCAAGCCCCTATCTATATTTACATTCGCAACGTTTACATTCCCCCTCTCCCTTCTTGGGGAGAGGGGTGGACGCACACGTTGTGTGTGCGGACGGGGTGAGGGGA
>DJEH01000049.1 GCA_002431845.1 Prevotellaceae bacterium UBA5903
TTGGATTTATTCAACTATCCAACATCTAACAAGTTGTATGCTTATACTTGCGGTGGAAATAATTTAACTTTTGCTTCTCTCCCACAAATAGCTCGTGTTGAAAATATCTCATATCTTCCACAAGAGGAGACTGTTAATATCAACTCTAAACTTTTAAAGGCTACAAAGTCTGGTGTTGTATGTCAATATATTTATCGTTGTCCGTCAAATAATGATTATATGACGGAGTTTAACGCAAATAAATCAACACCTAAATATTTGTTGAAACTTGATGAATGGGCAAAGGACGGCAACAATCAAACTTATACAATTAAGTTTGCATACCAAGGCGTCTCGTTCGATAGTGCCGAAAATATCTACGAGACTATTGCTAAGTCTGCTATGATTACTAAATCTGCTGCTAAATACGCTGGTATTGTAGCTTTCCTTAACAAGCAAAAGGATGCTTACGTTGAGATGACCTCAACAAACTATCCTGATCTTGTACTAAAAACCACTCACTTCTCTGTTATAGACGATACTGACGATATTGTTACCGGTATTAACGATGTGGCAACATCTACCAACGATGCACTTGAAATCAAAGCAAATCATGGTTCACTCGTTATGCAGAGCGGAAAACCACAAGCAGTTCGCGTATATAGTGCTGAAGGTAAACTCGTTTGGCAAGGTATGGTAGAAGGCGAACAAACTTTGCAATTATCTACAGGTGTATATATTGTAAATGGTAGCAAGGTAATTCTTTAACAAAAAGACCTCTCTACCCTATTCTATCTATAAATAAGACATAAAAATGAAATATATAAAACAAATTTTCACCTGTGCCTCGCTTGCGGTTGCCTCGTCTGCAATTCAGCCAATGATGGCACAAGTAAAATTAGCTGATGACGCATATCCCGTTATTGTAGCTCCTCACAAGCAAACTGTGAGCTATCGTGAACGTACCTTATGCTACGACATCACAGCTAATGTTGATTTTACTGCAACAACTAATGCCGATTGGATTTCTGTAAGAAAGGCAAACGACGGAACGGTTTATATTCACCTCCAGGCCAATCAAGATGCGTCATCGCGCATGGGCACCGTAACCTTTACTAACGAAGAAAAAGGTCTTAAAGAAACGCTCTTTATAACACAAGGTAAGAATGAAAGCGTTGAGGATATGCCCACAGACACACAAGTAAAGATTGCGTCAGCAAAGGCAAATTCTCAGCAAAGCGGAAACGATATCAGTCGTTCTTATGACAACAATAATTCAACGCTTTGGCACACTGCATGGACTAACAAGTTTGAGGTTTCAGAGAAGAACCCTGCTATACTTACTTACAACTTCAGTTCTGTAGACCATATTGACTACATCAACTACATCACTCGCCAAGATGGTACGCCTAATGGTTGTTTTGGTAAAGTTGAGGTTTATGCAAAATGTGGCACCGAAAGCACATATAAACTCATAACAACTGCTGATTGCAAAGAAACTATTGGTCAGTACCAAATTGCTCTTGGCACAAATGGTTTGGATAATCCTAAGTCCATTCAGATTAAGGTGCTGAGCGGTAATGGTGGCTACGCAAGTTGCGCAGAGATGCAGTTTATGAAGTCTAACGATGAAACTAAGACAATATATAGTTTCTTCACAGACCAATCACTTTCAGAACTTAAGCCAACAGTTACCGAAGCAGACATTGACAACATTGATGACGAGTTTATTAGTGGACTTGCCAAGGGACTACTTAATAAGACATACAATGAGAAGTATCGTGTTGCAGAGTATACTGCAAAGCTCTCTTATGTAACTCAAAGTAATCTTTGGAATGCTCCAGGCAAGTACTACGACCAACGTCAAGGTACAACTGGCATCAACATCAGTAAAGGTAAACAAGCTATTGCTGTATCTGGACTTCCCGACAATGTTTCTGTTCCATTGCTCGTAACTGCATGGTACGTAGGTAAGGATGGTGGAAACTTTGATGGTGGAAACCCCGAAACTAAGAGCTATTCAGTTCATAATGGTTTGAACATCATCAATTATGATGGCGACTACGATGGCTTGGCATACGTATGCTACTATGCTGATGCTAATCCAGAGTTACAACCTAAGATTAAGGTACACTTCATCAATGGTCAAGTAAATGGTTATTTGAGCAGCGATAAGACCAATGAAGAGATGCATGAACTCACTGCCAACGCTGTAAATACTTGTATGGACGTTGTTGGTACAAAAGTTCACTCTGTATGGACTTCGAAAGGTCTGCACGACTATTGCAAGGCTACTGACGGGAAATCTATTGGCTATCGTCAATATATGAATGTACTTGACTCTCTTGTTTCATGGGAACACTACTTACTCGGTTTCAAGAAGTACAACCGCGAACCAGACAACCGCACATTTGCATATACCAACTACACTTACTACATGTTCCAAGGTGGTTTGGGCGTATCGTTCCACCACAACCAAGAAAGCCGCGTGCTTAACTGCAAGACATTGGTATATAATGATGATGATGCAATTTGGGGGCTTTCGCATGAGTGGGGGCATCAACACCAAATGCATCCCTACTTCTGTTGGGCAGGTATGAGCGAAGTTACAAACAACATGAACTCATACTACAACATTATGCGTATGGGCTATCATAGTTCTGGTAAGATAGACAACTGGATTCCTGCACGCCGCCACTTTGTTGATGCTAACTATTCTGATATCGAAGCAAGCTACTTAGGTGACAAAGCCAAAGGTTCACGCAATAGCAACATGCGTCATCTTGCATATACTAACCGTAACCTCATGAACAATAGCGCTTTGCGTAGCGTGATTGAAGCAATGAAGGACTCTGTTATTACTGAGTACAAAAACAATCCTTTGCGTGCGCTTACTATCAACGAAGTAGGTGTTGGCGAAACTCTTTGCCCATTCGTTATGCTATATAATTATTTCACGACTCATGGAAAGGACGACTTTGCTCCCGATTGGTACGAAGCTCTTCGTCAGACCGACAATGACGAAGGTTCTACTATTGAGAAAAAAGATGGCATTGACAAGTATGAGTTGATTGCATCTACTCAAAATGGTAACAAGAATAGCAAGTACAGCGTTCTTAAAGCAAAATATCCTAATAGCTGCTGGGTTAAAAAGGGATATGTAAATGCTTCAAGCACTATGTGGGAGAACTCATTACCATACGTTCTGAACTACATCCGCAAGGTGTCACGCTTGTCTGGCTACAATCTCTTCCCCTACTTTGAACGTTGGGGCTTCCTCCGCCAAGTATCGCTCTATATTGGCGACTATGGTAACAAGTGGTTTATCTGCTCTCCTGACATGTACAACGAATTCAAAGAAGACATGGATGCTCTTGTTAAGGACGGAACATTGAAGGAAATGCCTGCTGGTATGGTTGAAGAAATCTCTAAGAACAAAGACCTCTTCGATTGTAATTATAAGGACTTTGGTACAACTCCAACATTTGCGAACTAATTCCTACTATTAAAGTAAGAAATAAAGTATTATAAAAAGGTCGTTTGACATATTTATGATTAAATATGTTGAACGACCTTTTCTATTTATACAACAATCCGTAATTTTGGTATAAAACAATTTGTTGCAACCGATTATTTTTGCATATACAAATTCAAATCTACCATCACATGCAACAATTTATTAGATCCACCTATATAAGTTTCATGTAATGCTAATATTATAATACAATGTCTTATGGAAGATATATACATTAATACCATACAAGAATTTAACGAATTGCATGGACTGCCCACACTGCATCCTATGGTTAGTGTGGCACATGTAGAATCTACCGAACAAATTCAAGAACAAATGTTGCACTATGGTGTGTACGCCCTGTTTTTAAAGGAAAACAAAGGGTGCAAACTATCGTACGGAAGAACAAAATATGATTTTGACGAGATGACCGTAACAAGTTTTGCACCTGGACAGACGATACATGTAGAACCCAATCCTGAGGTTGCTTGGCCTAAATGGACAGCCTTGGCATTCCATCCCGACTTCATAGCCCGCACCAATTTGGGTAAGAACATCAGTCGATATGAGTTTTTTGATTATAGCAGCAATGAAGCTCTACATCTTTCGTTAGAGGAAATAGAAATATTTAGGGGAGTACTATCAATGATACAACAAGAATTGCAACATGCTATAGACAAGCATACACGCGAACTTGTTGTGAGCAATATTGAGCTATTATTGAACTACTGCCTGCGCTTTTACGACCGACAATTCATCACTCGCGAGGAAATAAACCATAGTGTTGTAAAGAAGTTTAATGCCTTGCTCAATGAATATATCAAAGAAAAAGCCACGAAGGAAGGCATTCCCACAGTATCCTACTTTGCCGACAAATGTTGTTATTCAACTAAGTATTTCGGTGAACTTATTAAAACCGAGACAGGCAGAACTGCAAAGGATTATATAAAAGACAGACTACTCACCTACTCCAAGCAACTCCTATCTGACGACACGTTGAGTATCACACAAGTGAGCCAACGTTTAGGTTTTGAGTATCCGCAACATTTCATACGCTTCTTTAAGTTACAAACGGGGCATACACCTGCCGATTATCGTAAAATAGTGTAAATATGAACGTACCTAAAATAATAACAACATTACTATTGACTATAATTCCAATATCAGTTATGGCACAACAAAAAATCAAGCAGACTGCAGGCAGAACGCAGTTAGGTAGCTTTGCTCCAGAATTTGCACATCTAAACGATGATATTCTTTTTGGCGAAGTGTGGAGTCGTAACGACCTTTTAGGCTTGCGCGATCGTAGCCTTGTCACTATCACGTCGTTAATTAGTCAAGGCATCACGGATAGTTCACTCACCTATCATCTGAAGGAAGCAAAAAAGAATGGAATTACCCATACAGAGATAGCCGAAATAATCACTCACATAGCATTTTATGCTGGTTGGCCCAAAGCTTGGGCAGCATTCAATCAAGCTAAACAAGTGTGGGCTGAGGATGAAAAACAAAGTATCAGCGAGGCTCCCCAATCCCTTACTTTCCCAATAGGCAATCCCAACACAGCCTATGCTAAATACTTTAAGGGTAATAGCCATTTAGCCCCCTTAACTCCTAAAAATTTTAGCAAAGACGAGAAAACCATATTGCCAATGAGCAATGTAACATTCGAACCTGGTTGTCGTAACAATTGGCATATTCATCATGGTGCTCGCCAAATACTAATTTGTGTTGCTGGAAAAGGCTGGTATCAAGAGTGGGGAAAGCCTGCCATTGCTTTGAAAGCTGGCGATGTTATAGACATTCCTGAAGGTGTTAAACATTGGCATGGAGCCCAAAAAGATTCATGGTTTCAGCACATTGCTACTCATGTAGCTGTTGAGAATACTTGTCCAGGTTCCGAGCCCAACGAGTGGTTAGAACCTGTGAGCGATGAAGATTACAATAAGTTAGTAGCAGAATAAGGCATATAGACGTTTATATTGCTAGCCGGTAAAATCTTTTCAAACAAAATAAATTAGGGCTGACACTTCTCACGAGGTATCAGCCCTTTTGATTATCTTGTTTTTGCAAAAACTTGCTCTTGAACAGATGTCGGAAGAGTGATACGCTCAGTACGCTCAGTAGATTGAAGGAGTGCTTCTTTTTGAAAGGTTGTACAATTCAGAATTGTTTTCTATATTTGCTGCAGATAAAGCATTCGATAAGATTGCTTTATAGAGGGCAATACCTCCGTGAGGCTGAGACGCTGCGGTTTGAAGGGTATTGCCTTCGTTTTGTAATTTATCCGCAACAAAGACTTCATGCACATACAATCTGTTTTTATTGTTGTCTTGCATGGCTCTACAGAACACATAGTTTCGCTTCCCATTGTAGTTTATGGGGTAAGCAAAAGCTTTGCAGGCTTTGTAGTATTCCTCATCACTTGCATAGTCGTTTCTGTCTATTCCGCTTGTAAAATCGTTGGGTCTTCTCATAGGTGGTTCACCATACTTATCAGAAAAGGCTTGATATAACTTCTCTATTTTCTCATCTTGCATGTACTTATTACGTTCCAAGCCATGCTTTGCATACATATAGCGAATTACATCCTTATATTTCACACCACCCTTTGCCAAACCATTCACTGCTTCAACCAAGTCTTTATAGAACGTTTTCTTGTACGCTTCCATTTCAGCCATGTTAATACTACTCATGCGGTTCTCTGCCATATAAGCATCTCCCAATCCTCTACTTTCGTATTACCTGCCTTAGCTATAGTATCTTGCAATATCTTCAAACCACTCATACTATCAGCCCACGCAAAATTCATCTTGTGCGCCAA
>DJEH01000115.1 GCA_002431845.1 Prevotellaceae bacterium UBA5903
CAGAAGCATAGGCTGAAAAGGGAGCGTAGCGGGCTACGTGACCGATGAAGCCTGTGGTTCTGGCGGAAACAATGTGCTAAGGCATATCAATTAATGTAGAACATGATTATATAAATTAATTTTGAACACCTACTTATTAGATAACGCTATATGGAAATAAAAATAAACTCGCTTGCAGACATTGATGCTGCAGCAAAAACGTTTATCGAGGCAATGGACCAAAGCACAGTCTTTGCCTTTTATGGTAAAATGGGAGCTGGAAAAACAACGTTTATCAAAGCCGTGTGCGAGGCTTTGGGCGTGACTGATGTTGTAAACTCTCCTACATTTAGCATTGTAAATGAGTATCGCTCAGACACTACGGGCGAACTGATATACCACTTCGACTTTTATCGCATCAAGAAAATTGAAGAGGTGTATGACATGGGTTACGAAGACTACTTTTATTCAGGAGCAGTATGCTTTATTGAGTGGCCCGAACTGATTGAAGAACTTTTGCCTGGCGATGCCGTTAAGGTGACTATCGAAGAAAACGAAGATGGTAGTCGTAGCGTGAAGTTTTGATTTTTACCGTATACTGATAAGCGAATACCAACTTTTTTTGATACCGTTCTAAGAAAATCATGAAACATATACTTCTATCGCTTTGTTTCGCTATGAGTTTGCAAATGCTGCAAGCACAAACAGTGAGTAGAATGAGCGATTTAAAGCCACAAGAAAAGGCCGATGCAGTATGCTTAAAGCTAACGGGTAAATTGTCTACTACGGGCAATTCAGACTTTAGACAGATGCGCGACCTCTGCTATCAACTGCGTACCATTGATTTAAGTGGGGCCGATTGTGAGGCAATACCCAATAATGCTTTCCACTCGCGCAAGGTGTTAGAGAAGGTGTTATTCCCAGAGAATTTGCGCACCATTGGTTCGCAAGCATTCTTTGCTTGCAAATCGCTCACGCAGGTAAATTTGCCTAAAACATTGACGCGTGTGGGCGATGCTGCCTTTTCGTCGTGTGAGCGTTTAAAGTCTATAACCATTGAAGGTACACCCTCATTGGGCGAATTTGCCTTTGCTCGCTTAGCAGGATTGCGCACGCTGCGTGTGACATCTGCCACTCCACCAGTGGCTTGTGCCTCTACGTTCGACGGTATTGACCGCAAGAAAGTTAAGCTCATTGTGCCCAAAGGAAGTGAGTGGAAATATCGTAAAGCAGAGGGGTGGAGCACCTTCTTTAGCAAACCCACAAACGAAAATAAGCTTTGCAACCCGCAAAAGGTACTTGTTCCGCTTCCTGCATCTTTGCAAGTAGAGACATCGCTACCCGCATTGTCGGTAAATAAAAATTGGAAGGTTGTGGCAAGCGAAGCGCTCTCTAACGAGAAATTACAGGCAGAACGCGTGCTCAACGAGCGTTTGCCCAAACTCAAAACTCCTAAACTTGTTGAAACTGCAACACTCACGTTGGCTATAGACACCTCGCTCGACGATGCAGAAGCCTACACCCTCAGTGTGTCAGAAAAAGCAGTAGAGATAAAGGGCAAAACCCCAGCAGGAGTATTCTATGGCCTAATGACGTTTGACCAATTGTTGCGTGGTGACGGCACATCAAAGTGTTGCGAAAAGATTCCCCAACTCAGCATTACCGACAAACCCCGCACACATATACGCGAGTTGATGCTCGACCCTTGCCGCACGTTTATCCCCTTTGAAGACCTCAAAGCATTTGTGCCCGAGATGGCGCGCTACAAGTATAACACCGTGCATTTGCATCTCACCGACGATCAAGCATGGCGCATTGAGATAAAGACCTATCCTGAACTAACAGCTAAAGCCTCTTCGCGTGTGGGTATGGACGATATGCAAGTGCCCATTTCGGGCTACTACACTCAAGCACAAATGCGAGAGTTTGTAGCCTATGCTGCAAAGTACCACATACAAGTGGTGCCAGAGATTGAAATGCCTGGCCACGAGGTTGCAGCTATCCACGTATTTCCACAGCTCACGTGTGGTGCCAAGAAAGTGCCTATACGTACTACTTGTGGTGTGTCTAATGAGTTGCTTTGCCCTGGAAGCGAGTTTACTTACACCTTCTTAGGCAATGTGTTTAAGGAACTTGCAGACATATTCCCCTCGCCCTACATCCATTTAGGAGGTGACGAAGCAGGCAATCCAGCGCTCAATTGTTGGACCAATTGTCCAAACTGTCAAGCGTTGAAGAAGAGGTTGGGCATTACAACAACCGACCGTTCTGAGAACTGGCGTCTGCAAGAGTATATGTTTAATCGTATGATCGACACCTTGCGCACCAAGTATGATAAAACTCCCATGTTCTGGTATGAAACCGACTTTAAGAAAATTCAGCCAGGCTGTGTAACCTTCTCTTGGCGCCACGGACTTACTAAAAGGGCTTTGCAAGCAGCCGTTGAAAACAATGCTAAGATAATGCTTTGTCCTGGCGAACATTGCTATTTAGACTATCCTATGGCCAAGGGCGATATGCCCGAAGTAAATTGGGGCATGCCTATCATTCCGCTCAAAAAGTCATACGAACTCGATCCCTCATGGGGCATGGGTAAGGAGTTTGAGCAGAATAACCTCTTTGGTGTGGCGGGCACACTGTGGAGCGAGTGTATCAATACGCCCGAACGCATTTACTACCAGGCTTACCCACGTTCCATAGCACTGGCCGAGGTGGGATGGACTCCAGGTGACAAACGTTCGTGGGACGACTTTGTATTGCGTCTATCGCCCGTACTCAAAGACATGATGCGTAGAGGCATAACCTTCTCTATGCAATATTGATGCGTGATAAGTAGGTGCTCAAAATTAATTGATATGAATTTGTGCAT
>DJEH01000055.1:0-416 GCA_002431845.1 Prevotellaceae bacterium UBA5903
TTTGTTGCGTTTATAGGGGTTGCGTTGTTGTGGTTTGTTATAGGTTTGTTTGGGTTTGTTTGGAAACCAATCTGTACCTTATCTGTCTCCCGAGAGTGTCCCCAGAAAATTCGGCATATTAGTCAAAACGGGTGCTGAAAGCGCATATAACGTAATGATTGTTATATAGAAGAAGCAAAAAAATTTACAAATACTGAAATCAAGCACGAAATCACTTATAAGAGCCAAGTTTTAATAGGCACATAGACACAAAAATCCTCCATAATCACAACAAAGGACTATGGAGGATAAATCTATATAAATATCTGACGAACAGATAATTACTTCTTGTTGAGAGCGAGATCTGCCTTTACAGCGCAAGCTACAGAGCAACCTACCATTGGGTTGTTACCAATGCCGAGGAAGCCCATCATCTC
>DJEH01000055.1:564-4047 GCA_002431845.1 Prevotellaceae bacterium UBA5903
GCCATGTTATCTGGGTGAAGAGTACGACCTGTACCACCACCTGAAGCAACGCTGAAGTAGTTCTTACCAGCAAGGATACGTTCCTTCTTGTAAGTACCAGCTACAGGGTGTTGGAAACGTGTTGGGTTAGTAGAGTTACCAGTAATTGATACGTCTACATCTTCCTTCCACATGATAGCTACACCTTCGCGTACATCGTCAGCACCATAGCAGTTTACCTTTGCACGAGGACCATCGCTGTAAGAGGTAGTCTTAACAACTTCAAGTTCACCTGTGTAGTAGTTGAACTTAGTTTGTACATAAGTAAAGCCATTGATACGGCTGATAATCATAGCAGCATCTTTACCTAAACCATTGAGGATGCAACGGAGAGGTTTGTCTGCTGGGCGGCTTTGGTTAGCCATTTGTGCAATTTTGATAGCACCTTCAGCAGCTGCGAAACTCTCGTGACCTGCCAAGAAAGCAAAGCACTTAGTTTCAGGTGAAAGAAGACGTGCTGCCAACTTACCATGACCAATACCTACCTTACGATCGTCTGCTACAGAACCAGGGATGCAGAATGATTGCAAACCTTCGCCAATATATTCAGCTGCTTCTACAGCATCTTTAGCTTTTTCCTTAAGAGCAATAGCAGTACCTACAACGTAAGCCCATTTTGCATTCTCAAAGCAAATCATTTGTGTGCTTTCGCACTCCATGTAAGGATCAATGCCGTAAGATTCGCAAATCTGGTTAGCCTCTTCAATGTCTTTGATGCCGTGCTTGTTGAGAGCAGCAAGGATCTGCTTCATGCGACGGTCTTGGCTTTCAAACTGAACTTTTCTAATCATTTGTGTGTTCCTCCTTAATCTTTACGTGGGTCAATAGATTTAACTGCACCCTGTTCGGCAGTTGTACGGCCGTAGCGTCCAGTTACACTCTTAAGAGCTTCGTTGGCATCAACGCCCTTCTTGATAGCATCCATGAATTTGCCCATGTGAACAAATTCGTAACCAATAACTTGGTCGTCTTTGTCAAGGAACATCTTTGTGATGTAACCTTCGGTGAGTTGGAGGTAACGAGTACCCTTAACCTTAGTACCATAGAGAGTACCAGACTGGCTGATAAGTCCCTTACCAAGGTCTTCAAGGCCAGCACCAATTACAAGACCGCCTTCTGAGAAAGCGCTTTGTGTACGACCATAAACAATTTGGAGGAAGAGTTCACGCATTGCGGTGTTGATAGCATCGCAAACGAGGTCGGTGTTGAGAGCTTCGAGGATGGTTTTGCCAGGAAGAATTTCACTTGCCATTGCTGCAGAGTGAGTCATACCTGAGCAACCAATAGTTTCAACCAAGCATTCTTCAATGACGCCTTCTTTTACATTCAATGTAAGTTTGCACGCACCTTGTTGTGGCGCACACCAACCCACACCGTGAGTAAGACCAGAGATGTCTTTGATTTCCTTTGCTTGTACCCACTTGCCTTCTTCAGGAATAGGTGCGGGACCATGGTTGGGGCCTTTGGCTACGCAACACATGTTTTGTACTTCGTGTGAATATTCCATGTTTTGAGTTTTGTATTTAATAGAATACTGAATGATTCTAAATATAAGACTTTGCTTATTTTATTTGCTGCAAAGTTACGCTATCTTTTGCGAAAATACAAGTATAAAATACTCTTTTAAGCATAAAAAAAGACGTAATAATGCTACATTACTTTACCATAATGGGGCCTTCAGCGTGAAAACCTCTCAAAAAGTCTTTTATATCCATTCTTTTCTTGCCAGCTATTTGTATTGTTTGTAGTAGCTGATAACCGTCGGATTGTGCCACTTTAAAGAAGCTTTTGCCATCGGTAACAACGGTTCCTGGTTCTTCTTTTACGGTGCAAAAATCTTTGCTTGAGGCATATATTTTTAGCACCGATGTTTTGTTGTTATGTAAAAGTTCTGTCCATGCAGCAGGGTAGGGCGATAGTCCTCTTATAAAGTCGTAGGTTCTTTTTACTCCCACGCTCCAATCGATGTGGCACGTATCTTTAAATATTTTAGGTGCGGGGCGCAAGGGCTCATTGCTTACGAGTTCTGACTGAGGGATGGGATGAACGTTGTTGTTGAGAATGTCATCAACTGTTTTAATCACGAGGTCGGCACCAAGATACATCAGTTTATCGTGCACATTCTCTGCATTGTCGGTGTCGAGGATGGGTACAGGAACTCGCTGTATAACTTTGCCCGTATCAATGTTGTGGTCAAGAAAGAATGTGGTGATGCCCGTTTGCTTATCTCCGTTGATAATGGCCCAATTAATAGGTGCTGCCCCTCTGTATTGTGGTAGTAAGGCGGCATGTAGATTAAAGGTTCCTAATCGTGGCATAGCCCAAACCACCTCGGGCAACATTCTAAAGGCTACCACTATTTGCAGGTCGGCATTGAGCGCTTTCAGTTCTGCAATAAAGCCTTCGTCCTTTAGTTTTGCGGGTTGAAGCACTTTGATGTTGTGCTCTACAGCATATTTTTTTACGGGAGATGCCGAAAGTTCTGTTTGGTGTCTGCCAATAGGTTTGTCGGGCATTGTGATAACGCCTACAATGTTGTATCCACCCTCAACAAGCTTTTTTAAAGACTCTACTGCAAAGTCGGGGGTGCCCATATATACAATTTTAAGATCTTCTTTCTTCATGTTTAAATTAGTGTAGGAACGTGCTGTATTTTATCTTATTTGCAAGCAGTATATAAAGTGCTTAATCCAAAAGTAAATCGTTTGAATTTAACGTCGTTAAAGCCTGCCTTTTGTAGTATTTGTTGCATTACCTCGCCTTGTGGAAAAGCCTCCATCGTTGCAGGCAGATAGGCGTAGGCATTGTTATCTTTAGAGATTATTTTGCCCAATGTTGGCATAAATATGTGAGAATAAAACCCAAATAGCTGCTTCATTGGGAAGCGGTTGGGCGAAGTGAGTTCAATGATAACTAGTCTGCCTTGAGGCTTAAGAACGCGACACATTTCGCGCAAACCTTGGTCGAGATTTTCAAAGTTGCGTATGCCATAAGCCACCATTACGGCATCAAACGAGTTTGATGGCAAGGACAAGTTAAGACAATCTTCCTTTTGAAAATGAATAACGTTGTCTAATTGTGCCTCTTTAACTTTGTTTTTTGCAACGTTCATCATGCCCTCAGAAAGATCTATTCCCAGCAATTCTTTGGGTTTAAGTTCTTTAGCTGCAAGCATGGCAAAATCGCCAGTTCCAGTAGCCACGTCGAGTATGCGTTGCGGGTTGAATGGGCGTAAAGAGTTTATTGCGGCCTTGCGCCAATGTTTGTCAATTCCTAACGACAAAGTATGATTTAGCAAGTCGTAAGAATGTGCTATTTGGTCGAACATTCTTTCAACTTGTACCCCCTTTGCTTCGTTTGAATTGTAAGGCTTTATTTTTTCTTGTTTATATGTCATATTAGGTACAAAGTTAGTGCAAGGCGAGCGATGTTCCAAACGAAAGA
>DJEH01000055.1:4083-4264 GCA_002431845.1 Prevotellaceae bacterium UBA5903
AGACTAAAGTTTTTCGTTTGGAACATCCGAGCCGCCGCCTAACTTGGCAAGAGCAGAGTTAGTGCAAGGCGAGCGATGTTCCAAACGAAAGACCAAAGTTTTTCGTTTAGAACATCCGAGCCGCCGCCTAACTTGGCAAGAGCAGAGTTAGTGCAAGACGAGCGATGTTCCAAACGAAAGA
>DJEH01000055.1:4387-9839 GCA_002431845.1 Prevotellaceae bacterium UBA5903
CATAACCTTAACTAATGTTGAAAGATTATGTACCTTGTTATCAAAAAGAGATTATGCAAGATTATTCTTCTTATTGATTTGCTGTTGAGCATATTCCTTTGTTACAACGAATTTTCGTTTTTTTGTAGAGGGTATTTCAAACATGGCATCTGTCATGATAGTTTCTACAATAGAACGAAGACCACGTGCTCCTAACTTAAACTCAACCGCCTTATCAACAATAAAGTTAAGCGTATCTTCGTTGAATGTTAATTCAACTCCGTCCATCTTAAACAATTTGACATACTGCTTAATAATAGAGTTTTTGGGTTCGGTAAGAATACGCGACAAAGCCTTTTTATTTAAAGGATTGAGGTAGGTAAGAACTGGCAGACGACCAATGATTTCGGGTATCAAACCAAACGAGCGTAGGTCTTGTGGTTCGATATACTGCATAAGGTTCTTTGGGTCAATCTTCTTTACGTTTTGCACAGAATCAAAGCCCACTGTATGCGCATTAAGTCGCTGAGCAATCTTCTTTTCAATTCCGTCGAATGCACCACCACAGATAAAAAGAATGTTGCGTGTGTCTACATGCACATAATCTTGGTCGGGATGTTTACGTCCTCCCTTGGGTGGTACATTAACCATTGTGCCTTCAAGCAGTTTAAGTAAGCTCTGCTGAACTCCTTCGCCGCTTACGTCGCGTGTGATCGAAGGATTATCAGCTTTGCGAGCAATCTTGTCTATCTCGTCGATAAACACAATACCACGTTCTGCCTTCTCAACATCGTAGTCGGCCACTTGCAGCAGACGCGAAAGTATACTCTCAACATCTTCGCCCACATAGCCCGCTTGTGTAAATACAGTTGCATCTACGATAGTGAATGGTACGTTAAGCAAGCGAGCAATTGTTTTAGCCAAAAGAGTCTTACCTGTACCCGTTGAGCCCACCATGATGATGTTTGACTTTTCAATTTCTACATCATCATTTTCGTCAGTTTTAGGTTGCGACAAACGTTTGTAGTGGTTGTAAACGGCCACGCTCATAAACTTCTTGGCGTCGTCCTGGCCAATGATATATTGGTCGAGATACTCTTTAATTTCCTTAGGCTTAGGCACAGCTTTAAGGTCGATAGTTTCGATAGGTTTGCTATCTTTATGCTCTGCCTCGCTGGTAATCTCAGGGAAATATTGTTTTATTATGTCGTAGGCACTTATCACGCAGTCAGAGCAGATATATCCGTTAGCTCCTTTTAATAGAGTAGGGACCTCTGACTCTGGGCGTCCGCAAAAGGTGCATACATGCTCTTTGTTGTTTGTCATATACTATTGTTCATTCTCAGCAGAAATGGTGTCTTCGGTTGAGGTAGTCTTTTTTTGTGGTTTGTATATTTGGTCTATCATGCCATATTCTTTAGCCTCGGCTGCTGTCATCCAATAATCGCGATCAGAGTCGGCCCACACTTTGTCGAAGTCGGTGTGTGAGTGGTCGGCAATGATGGTATAGAGTTCTTTCTTTAGCTTCTGTATTTCGCGAGCAGTAATCTCTATGTCTGAGGCTTGACCTTGTGCACCACCCATAGGTTGGTGAATCATCACTCTGCTATGAGGCAGAGCTTTGCGCTTGCCTTCTTGACCAGCCACGAGCAAAACGGCTGCCATCGAAGCTGCCATACCTGTGCAGATTGTAGACACTTCGCTTCGGATAAATTGCATGGTGTCGTAGATGCCTAAACCAGCATAAACTGAGCCACCAGGCGAGTTAAGGTAAATGGAGATGTCTTTGCCTGAGTCTACAGAGTCGAGATAGAGTAATTGAGCTTGAAGGGTGTTTGCTGTATAATCGTCGATTTGTGTGCCAAGAAAGATAACGCGGTCCATCATCAAACGCGAAAATACGTCCATCTGCGTCACGTTGAGTTGTCTTTCCTCCAATATATATGGGTTGAGGTATTGGTTCTGGCTTTTAATCACATCGTCGAGTACCATAGAGTTTATACCTGCGTTGGCACGAGCAAATTTCTTAAAATCGGATGTAATATTCATATTGTTCTAAATGTATAAAATGTGCGAATATGCAATTACGCGCATACACCATCTATGTGTGTAAGCTGATGGAACGTTGGTTTGTATGGTTCAAACTCTATCCACGTTTTTGCATATTCGCACATCATATTTAAATGTGCATTTTATCTATAAGATAATACTGCGTTATTAAGCCTCTTTTTCTTCGCTTTTTTCTTCAAACATCTTAGCAAAGTCTTCGGTCGAGATGCTCTTATTGTTGAGTTTAACAACCTTCTTCAAAGCTTCGGCCAACTTCTGATCTACGCAACGATCTACCAATTGGTTTACTTGTTCTTGGTGCTTAAGCATCTCTTGTGCATAGTTCTCAAGATACTCGTCAGGAATGTTATTCATACCATATTGAGCAAATTGGAAACGAGCTGCTTGAACTGCTGCTGCTTTGATGTCTTTGTCGTTTATCTTAATCTTGTTAGCCTTAACAAGTTGTTCTTTGATAAGGTGCCACTTGAGTTCTTCGATGCTCTTAGCATAGTTATCCTCAACAAATTTTTCATCCTTATCCTTGTTGTTGGCCTTCATGATTTTCTTAAGGAGTTCATCGGGGAATTCGAGCTCACCAACCTTGTTCTCCATGTATGAGCGAACATCAAGGAGGAACTTGTAGTCGCTATCGTTAGTTTGTAGTTCTTGGATGCTCTCCTTGATTTTGTTACGAGCTTCTTCCTCGCTCTTAACCTCGTCTTTGCCAAATGCTTTATCAAAGAATTCTTGGTCGAGTGTGGCAGGAACGAAACGACTAATTTCGTTTACTTGGAAGCTGAAGTTGCCAGTGTGGTTCTTAACGTCTTCGCGTTCAACCTTGAAGAGCGACATAAGTTCTGCCTCGTTAGCATCGTATGCAGTAGTAGGGTTGAATGTTAATACGTCATTCTTCTTTGCAGCTTCAAAAATCTTCTTTTGGTCGTCGTTTTGGAAGTAAGCAGGCATTAAAGATGCTGTTTCAACTACGATACCACCTTCTTTAGGTTGTCCGTTTTCGTCAAGTTCAGCAAGCGTACCACGAAGGATGTCTTTTTCTTCGTAGCTTTCAACGCTTTCGGGGTGACCAGCTTGTTGCTGAAGAGCACCGAGTTGCTTGCTAATCATGTCGTCGCTAACCTCAATGTCATAGTAGTCAATAGTATCTTCTTCGCTCAATTCAGCTTTGAACTTAGGAGCAATGGCGATATCAAAGATAAAGGTGAAGTCATCTTGCTTTTCGATGTCTTGTGGTTGTTGCTTATCGCTGCCGAGAGGCTCGCCGAGCATGTTAATCTTCTTGCTCTTTATATAATCAAAAAGGGTGTCTTGCAAGAGTTTGTTTACTTCTTCAGCCTTAACTTGTGTGCCGTACATCTTCTTTACCAACGATGCAGGTACGTGTCCAGGACGGAAACCAGGCATTTGTACTTTCTTGCCAAGATCCTTAAGAGATTTGTTTACATTTGCTTCATAATCAGCCTTTGCCATATTAATGGTTAATTCGCCACTAACCTTGCTGATTTTTTCAAACTGAATATCCATTTGTTGTTTTCGGTTTTATTATTTCGTTTTATAATACTTATTGTTATGCCTTTTGTTGGGGAATTCTTTGCTTCCCTAACATCAGCATAAGGCATAAGCGATGGCAAAATTAATATTTTTCTTTGATAAAGCGGTATTTGCAAGCAATCTTTTTGAATATGTGTGTACGTTTTTCTTCATGATAAGCTGAAATTTGCCGATGTTTATGGATAGAACCATTGAATAATGGTGATAGTTTTGGGGGGCATAAACTGTGGTGTAAGTAGATTTGCATTGTTGTAATGTAAGCGAATAATGCAATTATGGTTTTTGATAGAAACGCATTATATTTGTATAAGGATACGCACTATAGTTTGCTCATTTCGGTCGAGATGAACATTCATTACGACCGAGATGAACATTCATTACGGTCGAGATGAACATTCATTACGACCGAGATGAGCAAACTATAATGCGTTCTTAACGCAACTATGCAGCCTATGTTATGCCACCATAACTATAATTCTTATTATACTTATCACTAATTTTGCGTAAAAAGAAGAATGCAGCGTATACCGTAAATAAAATTAACTACGAGACGAAAAAACATCAATATTTATTGGGTCAATTACCTTTTCAAAGTGAATACATATTTATATGCGCATTTTGTTTCATTTTATTTTATTTGTTCACAAAGAAAACGTAACTTTGCAGCGTTAAAACTTATAAATAAAAAGAATAATCATGAAAAAAACCATCTTGGTTACAGGCGGTACTGGTTTTATCGGTTCGCACACAACGGTAGAGTTGCAAAATGCAGGCTACGATGTAGTGATTGTAGATAACTTGTCAAACTCTAAGGCAGAAGTAGTTGATGGTATTGAAAAGATAACAGGCATTCGTCCTGCTTTTGAACAAGTTGATTGCTGCGATTTGGAAGCTTTGGAAAATGTATTCAAAAAGCATCCTGCCATATCAGGTATTATTCATTTTGCTGCATCAAAGGCTGTTGGCGAAAGTGTTCAACTTCCTTTGAAATACTATGAAAACAATCTCTTGTCGCTTATCAACTTGCTGAAGTTGATGCCTAAGTACGACGTTAAGGGCATTATCTTCTCGTCTTCTTGCACAGTTTATGGTCAGCCCGACCCCGAGAACCTCCCTGTTACAGAAGAAGCTCCTATCAAGAAGGCCGAAAGTCCTTATGGCAACACTAAGCAGATTAACGAAGAGATTATTCAGGATTATGTGCATAGTGGAGCAAAGATTAGCGCTATTATCTTGCGTTACTTCAACCCAATAGGTTCGCACCCAACTGGTATTATCGGCGAAATGCCTAATGGCGTTCCTGCAAACCTCATCCCTTACTTAACTCAAACAGCAATGGGCATTCGTCCTTGCCTCAAGGTGTTTGGCGATGACTACGATACTCCCGATGGTTCGTGCATCCGCGACTACATTTATGTACTCGACCTTGCTAAAGCACACGTTGCTGCAATGGCTCGCATTGTAGAGGACAAGAACACTGACCCCGTAGAAATCTACAACATCGGTACAGGCCATGGTGTGAGCGTGTTGGAACTCATCCACACATTCGAAAAGTGCACTGGCGTTAAATTGAACTACGAGATTGCACCACGTCGTGAAGGTGATATCGAAAAGGTATGGGGCAATGTAGACAAGGCTAATAAAGTGCTTGGTTGGAAGGCTGTTCATACTCTTGAAGAGGCTTTGTCTTCTGCATGGAATTGGCAACAAAAGCTCCGTGAGCGTGGCATTATGTAATTAACCTTCTAAGAGGTATAGTTACAAGAGAAATATAAGGTTCGTAAAAAATTATAGCGTTGTAATAATAGTTGCTATGATTTTTTACGAACTTTTTTAAGTAGGTGTTCAAAAT
>DJEH01000010.1:0-2591 GCA_002431845.1 Prevotellaceae bacterium UBA5903
TATGCTTCTGACAAAAACAATGCTCAAATTCATATTGATTAATTTTGAACACCTACTTATTAAAATAACATAGCACCACTCAAAACGAAAAATCCCTGTTCAGCAATGAAGTGAACAGGGATTTTTTTTATCTAAAGTATGTACGTGCTTAGGCACGCGTTTCGTTTACTTTACAATCTTGTGAACTCGGTGTCCGTTAGGAGCATCTACCTTGATGAGGTAAGAGCCGTGTGGCTGTCCGATGAGCGAAAGACTGAGCGTTGTGGTAGGCGCTGAAACCTTGGTTGTGCCAAGAACTACACCCCCAAGATTGTAGAGCGTAGCGGTAGTACCAGCTTCAATATTGCCCGAGATGGTAACTTGACTTTCGTCGTGGCTGATGCTCAAGCCATCAGTAGACTGTACGTTGCTTACACCATCAAGCACTTTATTAAAAGTGGTAAAGCGCAAAGTATAGCCGTATGTACCACTCGTTGGGATGCAGTATTCAGAGAGTGTGGTAGGACCACAACTGCCGCTACCAAGACCACGTTGCATATAGTCGAAGTGGGTGTAGATGGTTCTTGAAGCCTCGTCGGATGGGATGGTGAGTTCCCAATTGTGCATGTACTGACGGAGTTGTTGGTCGGTCCAATAGAGCGTAGAGAATGCTACTTGACCTTCGGTTTCAATGTTAATCTTGTTGCCTTCTTTATCAGAAAGTTCAAGTTTGCGCAAGTCTTCGCGGTTGCCCATTGTTTGTGGACGCAAGTAGTATTCGTTCATGTCCCAAACGGTAGAAGTGTACTCGCCAAGGAGCGAACCTGTTTTGCGGTCTACGTAGTTTTCAAGCGGACCACGAGCGTAGTATTTCACGTTAGAGAACTGGCCTGGGAATGCCATTTGCAAGCCTAAACGGCGGATGGCCCAACGATAGTCTGTTGAAGTTTGCACAGGAGTAAATTGTGTCTTCAAGTCTACAGTGCCATTTGCATAGATGGTATATACAAATGTGTAGTTAGCCCAATCGCCAGTAGCAGTTACGGTTGCAGTGGCAGTCATGCCGTCATCTGCTATCTTAACAACAAGTTTGCGATTTTTTATGCCGTTGCCACTATCATATGAAGGGTCGTTGTTGTAAGGAGCATCGTTTTCAATCCAACGATAGTTCTCGTAATCAACGGTTTCGCCCGATTTGAGTACATCAATACCATTTTGCTGCCATGCGCTAATCTTGCCATTCGCTATGTTGAAGGTAAGTTTTACCTTACTATTTGATATGGTGACGTAGGGCGAACTTGAAGTTTGTGTTAGCTTTTCTGCACTGGTGTTTAGTACAGATGCAAGTGAGTTGCGCTTGTTGATGGTGTATTGCGATGAGGCTACTGTATAACCTTGTTCAGCGTACGAAGTAGCTTTTTTGAGCACAACGTCAAAGTCTATCAAAACTTCTTGGCCATTGTTTTTAGCCTCTGTTAGGTCTGTCTTATAAGGAACTGAAACAGATGAACTCTTTCCTGGTAAAATAGAAGGAATGGATGCAGTGCCTTCTTCTTTTTGTTCGCCGTCGATGTAAATGCGGTAAACAAGCGAGAAGTTATTGAGGTTTGTAAAGTCGTAGGCATTCTTGAGTGTTACTCTCTTCGTGCTGTTACTATAACCTGTAAACTTAACATATTGATAAACGTGCTTCAGCTCATCAAGCTTTCCGCTCCATGCTCGGTCTGCACCAATCACACCATTATTAACAAAGTTGCCTTGGTGAGGAGCATCGTTCCAGTCGTAACCAGTTTTGTACTTATTAAAGCCGTTCTCGGTAAGATTGCCAGCCTTAATATCGTCGGCAGAGATGATAGATTGGTCTACCCAATCCCAAACACAACCACCAATACCATACTTGCTACTTTCAATGATATCCCAATATTCCTTGAGGTTGCCAAGAGAGTTGCCCATAGCATGGTCGTACTCACACATAAAGTAAGGTTGCTGTGCCCAATTGTTGTTTGCCTCATTCTTAATAGGTTTGCTGCTGCCTTCAATGCTTGGATACATCACACTCCAAAGGTCGGTGCAGTCGGCATGTCCCTCATTGGTGGCACCCTCGTAGTGAACGATGCGGGTGTCGAGTGACTTGGCAAGGTTGTAGTTTGAAGTGTGGTTTGTGCCATATCCACTTTCGTTACCTAAACTCCAGAAGATAACCGAAGGGAAGTTGCGGTCGCGTAGAATCATGCGACGCACGCGGTCGTTGTAAGCGGGAGTCCAACTTGCCGATTTAGTCATTGATGCACCATCGTTCCAGTTTTTGTGGCATTCAAGGTCGGCCTCGTCCATAACGTAAATACCATAGTAGTCGAACATGGCATTCATCTTGGTCTGACGTGGGTAGTGGCTTGTACGAACAGTATTAACGTTGGCTTGCTTCATCATAGTGATGTCTTTAAGCATTGTTTCAACGTCGATAGAACGTCCGCGAAGTGGATGAGTGTCTTGTGTATCTGTACCCTTGAAGTAAACTTGCTTGCCGTTGATGTAAACGCGATGATCGTCTGAAGGAATTTCAATGTTGCGGAAGCCATATTTGGTAGCAAAGGCTTCTTCTTCGTTGCCAG
>DJEH01000010.1:2750-10441 GCA_002431845.1 Prevotellaceae bacterium UBA5903
GTGTCTTTTCGCTTTCATCACCTTCGGCAAAGGTAAATTTAGCGGTTTGCTCTGCTACTTGGTTGCCATCGGGCGAAATGAGTCGTATGCGCACTTGCTTTTCGGTTACAGCCTTGTCGCGGTTGTTCATAGTAAGTGCCACGTTCATCGAACCGCTCTTATAACTCTTGTTCTTATTAAGAGTGCTTGTGATGTAGTGGTCGCGCAGATAGGTCTTAGGAGTGGCGTAGAGGTAAACATCACGGTGCATACCGCTCATGTGGAACATGTCTTGACCTTCGAGGTAAGAACCATCAGTAAAGCGGAATACTTGTACGCTAATGTTGTTATTGCCTGAGCGAACATATGAGGTAATGTCGAACTCTGCATCATTGTTGGCGCCTTGGGTATAACCAACCTTGCTTCCGTTAATCCATACGTAGGCACCGCTATAAATGCCATCGAAGTGGAGGAAGATGCGCTTGCCATCCCATGCAGAAGGCAATGTGAAATCGCGACGGAACGAGCTTACAGAATTGTAGAGGTTCTTCTTCATGTTGATGTAGGGTGGGTTATCTTCAAATGGATAGTCCACATTAACATACCAAGGATCGCCATATCCCTTCATTTCAACACACGAAGGTACTTCAATGTCGTCCCATGCCGAAACATCTACATCATCGTTATAAAAGTCTGTAGCACCTGGGCGCAAAGAAGGGTCTTTAACAAAGTTAATCTTCCATGTACCATTAAGTGTCATTACTTCAGAACTCTTGGCATCAAGCCAGGGCTTGTCGTAGCGCTCTTTGTCGGCGCGTAGTTCTGTGGTGTTGGCATAGGGCATGTAGGTGGCATGTCCCTCTTCTTTATTAACAGCAAAAACCTTTTCGTTTTCCCAATCATTGAGTTGAACAACATAAGGATCTGTGCCTTCGATAGTGAACCATGTGCTCTCGTCGTCGGCATCTTGCGACATGTAAGTACTGCTGTTGTCATCAACAGCAATATAATATTTTTGTCCATTATCGGTATATTGTAGCTGGTAGGTGCTTTCTTGACCTTCAACAGCTACCAAGGTTACTTGCTGATTGACGTTTGAACCATTTACTGCATAAAGCAATGGACGCTTGGTGTTGTTGAGTGCTGCATCAATGGCAAGAGAAGCGTATCCGTTGTACAATACTTGTGTCGTCAAGGTTTGCCAACCTGAGGTGTAGCTAACGGTTTTTAGTTGCCAATGTTGGTCGTATTGCCCTTCTTTATACTCTTCGGTAACGATAGGTGCAGTAGACGTTTTGCTTCCATTAGTACCTAAAACTTCACCATTCTTTTTGCTATAGAAAAGATAAGTGGCATTGGCAATAGGCTTGTTTATGGTCTTGCCAGTATCTTCGAGACGGAAGTACGTTGTAGCAGCAGTGAGGTCTTGATCCATGTAGAGAGAGCCATCTTCGTGGGCTGTCATAACACGATCTGAAGAACTATTGAAGAACTGATATACATCAGTCTGTCCATCAACAGCTTTAATGATGTACTGTTGGTTCTTGTTTGAGGCATCAGCATTCCATTGTAAAAGGTGCCATGGCTCCTTTGACTCAGAAGCCATGTCAATGCCTTTGTCGTAGTTGGGGTTGCTGAATGCGTAAATGCCGTTTGAAGCATCTACTGCCGTAATCATCCATTCCTGTCCGGGAGATGATGTGCTGAGTGTTTCGAGCCTAAGGTAGGTATCGTTGTCGCCTTTATCACCATTGCCTAAGGCCATGCCTGTAGACAAACTGACGATGCGATATACAACACCCGTCTTGTTTAAGTTGATTGCCTTGCTAGTAAAACAAGACAAACAACTTAATAGGCATACGAGCAAAACACTTCGCATGTTGGTTAAGTGTGTCATAATTTGTTAGTATAATAATTTAGTTTGTTTACTTAGTTTGTAATCTTCCCTTGCAAATGTACGGATTTTTTTTTATATGCCTCACAATCTGATACATTAACGTTGTTTTTGCATGCATATATATAGTTCTTGAAACAAAAAAGGTTGGTTATAAGCCTATTGCAAACTTATAACCAACCTATAATTTTTACAAATAGTAGCCATGTTGCATGGCTACTATTTTTTACTTAATCTCAATGTTCTTCAACACTTTAGCCTCTTGTTCTGGAGCGACTTTAGGTATAATGATGGTAAGAATGCCATCGGCAATGCTTGCGCTCACTTTATCGCGATCTACATCATCGGGCAATGTGTAACTTTGTTCGTAGTTACCGTATGAGAACTCGCGACGCAGATAGTGTTCGTGGCGTTCTTCGGGGTCGGATTTCTTCTCTTCCTTATGTTCCATTTTGTTCTCAATGGCAATATGGAGCAAGCCATCATCGGTAATGTTTACGCGAACCCATTCCTTTTTCAAACCAGGCACAGCCATTTCCATCACGTACTCATGATGTGTTTCTTTCACATTAATGGCAGGAGCTGTGACTTGTACTTGTGGGGCAAGGTCTGTATTGAAGAAAGCGTCATTAAACAAGTTGTTCAACCAATTGTTGTAATTATTTCTGCGAACTATCAACATAATGTATGACCTCCAATTATTTTGTTTTTTTATTTTATCATTGTTTGTTGCCGTGGCCTTATCGGCTTCGGCTTTCGCCTATAGTTTTCGCAATTAATGTGCCAATGCTTATCTATGCAGAAGAGTGGCCAAAATGACGATAATAAGGCAATAATGAGGCAATTATGTCACATAAATGGCGAAAAATTGTCACTCAGCAACCCTATGAAAGCAATACCATTGTGCTGAAATACCAAAGGCTTCGTATGATAAATACAAAAAAAACATTACCTTTGCTACATCATTGTTTTTAGGAAATGGAAAACTACATTGTATCTGCACGAAAATATCGTCCGATGACGTTTGATAGTGTGGTGGGACAGCATGCTCTGACCACTACGCTAAAAAATGCTATTGCACAAGGCAAATTGGCCCATGCTTATTTGTTTTGTGGACCACGCGGTGTGGGCAAAACAACCTGTGCACGCATTTTTGCTAAAACTATCAACTGCATGTCGCCCACACCTGAGGGCGAAGCTTGTAACGAGTGCGAAAGTTGTAGGGCATTTAATGAACAGCGCTCATTTAATATCCATGAACTTGATGCAGCATCGAACAATGGTGTGGAGGACATAAGAGGTTTGATAGAGCAGGTGCAGATACCCCCTCAAGTGGGACGCTACAAGGTGTTTATCATCGACGAGGTGCACATGCTCTCTACAGCAGCATTCAATGCATTCCTTAAAACACTCGAAGAACCACCAGCACACGCCATATTTGTGCTTGCCACAACAGAGAAGCATGCTATATTGCCTACAATATTGAGCCGCTGTCAAATATTCGATTTTGCACGCATCACATTGAATGATACGATAAAGCACCTTGAATATGTGGCAGGAAAAGAAGGCATTAAGTACGAACCAGAGGCTTTGCACGTGATTGCAGAAAAGGCAGATGGTGGTATGCGCGATGCTTTATCAATATTTGACCAAGTGACGAGCTATTGCGAAGGAAATATAACCTATCAAAAGGTAATAGAAGACCTCAATGTGCTTGATTATGATACTTATTTTAGTATGACAGATACATTGATAAAGGGGGATATACCTAAAGCAATGACCTCGCTCAACGGCATTTTGGCAAAAGGATTTGAAGGCAACTATTTTATAGGTGGATTAGCATCTCATTTTCGCAACCTATTGATGAGTCGTGACGAACAAACTCTTCCGCTGTTGGACGTGAGTGACCAAGTTCGCCAACGCTATCATCAACAAGCTATGCAATGCAACCCGAAGTTGCTTTATAGAGCTCTGAAGCTGTGTAGTAACTGCGATATGCATTACAATGCTTCGCGAAACAAACGTTTGCTTGTTGAGCTAACACTCATCGAAGTGGCACAAGCAGCAACGGGCGAAGACGAAGATGTGGGCTGTGGGCGTCGCCCTATACGACGACTAAAACCTATATTTAAACACGTTGCTGCGGCTCCGCAGCAACCTAATAATACGGCTAAAACTGCACCTAGTGGTATTGTTAGCACACACAC
Source organism: Prevotellaceae bacterium UBA5903 (assembly GCA_002431845.1). Classification (GTDB taxonomy): domain Bacteria; phylum Bacteroidota; class Bacteroidia; order Bacteroidales; family Bacteroidaceae; genus Alloprevotella. Next base: position 6,831 of record DJEH01000010.1, read on the forward strand.
TAACTTAACCACACAAAAGGGCAATACAACTGCCTCACAAACACAGCAACAAACCGCTTCAGCTACATCTTCTCAGTCTACGTATGCCACGCTTTCGGCTGCAGCATCAGCCTCTACCAGGTACCATGGAAGGCCTGCTCAAACCATTTCGCTTCGTGGCCTTCAGCAGCAACTTCATGCCACTACTCCAAGTGTGCAGAGTGAAAGTCTGACAAAGATGCAAGGCGATAGCATGCAACAAGCTACTGCATCATTGCATCAAGGACAACGAGAGCAAACCCCGTTTGATAACGACAGACTTACTTACTATTGGTTTAGATATGCGCAACAATTGCCAGCTACTAAAAAAGCTATGAGCGAACGCATGAAAGCCATGCATCCCATTGTTGATACAAAAACGTGGAAAGTAAGTGTTGATGTAGAGAACGACATGGTAGCAGATTATTTGCATAAAGAGCAAGTAACGCTTATAAGCTATTTACGCATGCAGTTGCGAAACGATTACATCACGTTGCAAATAACGATTGTGGCTAATAACTCAGCAAAAAGAGCTTTCAGCCGTTTAGAGCAATATAAAGATATGCTAAAGCGTTCGCCCGAACTTGAAATGTTGCGCAAGGAACTTGACCTTGAGTTGGCATAACAATAAGCAAGGTGCAAAATTGTGAGCAGAAATATGCAATCACCTTAAATATAGACAATAAAATATCATATTAATATACAATAACTACATGGAACAAACTCCACACAAGTATGTAACCGTAGCATACGAACTCTTTACAGATAACGAAAAAGGTATTCATGAACTTGTAGAAAAAGCTCCCGCAGAGCATCCATTCCAGTTTATCTCTGGTATGGGCTTTGCACTTGATAGTTTTGAGGATAAAATACTTGCTTTGGCTGAAGGTGAGAACTTTGATTTTGTGCTGAAACAAGATGAGGCTTATGGTCCTTACGAGCAAGACCACGTAATAGAACTTCCAAAGGAAACGTTCAGCATAAATGGTAAGTTTGATAAGGATATGGTTTATCCTGGTGCTGTGCTTCCACTTGTTAATGCCGATGGCGTACGCTTCAATGGTTTAGTGCTTGAGGTAAAAGATAATACTATAATCATTGATCTTAACCATCCTCTGTCGGGTAAGGATCTCCATTTTAAGGGACAAGTTATCGTGAAGCGCGATGCTACTGATGAAGAGATTAAAGAACTTGCCAACATGATGAGTGGTGAGGGCGGTTGTAGTGGTTGTGGTGGCGAAGGCGGCTGCCATGGCGACTGCCACGAACATGGCGAAGGTGGATGCTGTGGTGGTCATCATCATGAGCATGGCGAAGGCTGTTGCCATAATCACTAATATTTAAAACAAGTAGGCAAATAGGTATTCAAAATGTTTATTTGAATACCTATTTGCTATTTACGACTATAAAAACATCAACACATAGCAACAATTAGAAACAAACTGACAATAATGAATACATTTGGCAATATATTTCGTTTAACAACTTTCGGTGAGAGTCATGGTGCTGGCATCGGAGGAGTCATAGACGGAATGCCCGCAGGCGTAAAGGTTGATTTAGATTTCTTGCAGTTTGAACTCAACCGACGCAAACCAGGCCAAAGCAATTTGACCACTGCACGCAAAGAGAGTGATAAAGTGCAAATACTTTCGGGGGTTTTTGAGGGGGTTACTACAGGTTGTCCTATAGGCTTTTTTGTACCCAACGAGAACCAACATTCAAATGATTACGATAATATGCGCGATGTGTTTCGCCCGTCGCATGCCGATTTTACTTACCAATGCAAGTATGGCATACGCGATCACAGAGGCGGTGGACGTACATCTGCACGCGAAACGATAGCGCGTGTTGTTGGAGGTGCTTTTGCCAAAATGGCCTTACGCAGTAAAGGCATTCAGATTACTGCATACACCTCTCAAGTAGGGAACATTGTGCTCAATGGAGGATACAATGACTACGATTTTAATAATATCGAAAAAAATCCTGTGCGCTGCCCCGATATGGATACTGCCGAAAAAATGGCACAACTCATAGCAGAGGTAAAGGCTGATGGTGACACAATAGGTGGTGTAATAACTGCTGTCATTAAGGGCTGTCCCGTAGGATTAGGTGACCCCGTGTTTGGCAAGTTGCATGCACAATTAGGCGCAGCCATGCTTAGCATCAATGCGGTGAAAGGTTTTGAGTATGGCGAGGGTTTTGCAGGAGTAACGGCAAGAGGAAGCGAGCAAAACGATATTTTCATACCCGACGGAAATGGTGGTATAACCACACGCACCAACCACAGTGGTGGTATTCAAGGGGGATTGAGTAATGGTCAAGATATATACTTCCGTGTAGCGTTTAAGCCAGTTGCAACACTCTTGCGTGAGCAACCAACAGTGGATAAAAATGGCAATCCTACGATATTGAAAGCACGTGGACGTCATGATCCATGCGTTTTGCCACGTGCCGTGCCTATTGTCGAAGCTATGGCTGCCATGGTAATTCTTGACAATATAATGCTTGATAAAGCTGCAAAATAATAAGAAACTAATTTTTTGCAAACTTTTCTTTGCAATTTCTTGGTTTGTTAATAACATTATTATATATTTGCAGTATCAAGTTGTCGTGATGATAACGCTATCAAATAGTTTAGTTAAGTCTAGTTTAGTTTTTGTGTTGGTTAATGGAGGCTCGTAGAGACGATGCCTCCATTAATTTTATATAAAAAAGAATGCATCCAATAGTAAATATGATGCATTCTTTATGAGAGAGCATATGTTTAGTTCTCTACAAAGTAGTCTATAGAAGTAACAACTCTCACCTTTTTGATGTAAGGTGTGTATTGGTCGCGGTCTTCAATCGTAAATAGTCCTTGTGAGGCCGTTTTAATTTTCCCAATTTTACTATTAGAGTCGTTTGAAAATTTGATTGCAGCTTCCCTCGCATTTTTGGTAGCCTCTTCAATCATCTGTGGTTTGACTTTGTTTAAACTCGTAAATTCGTATTGAACTTTACTATCGTAGTCGCCTGCGGATATTGCTATTCCTTGCTTTAGCAATTCGCCCATTCGCGTCATAAGTTTACGTGCTTCTTCAACGTGTGACGATGTAACCATGATAATGCTCGTAACATTGTAGCGGTCGCGTGCGTGGTCTGTTTCAGAAACATAGCGATCGGCCTTTAAATCGACTATTGATGGTGCATTAATGCTTATGTCTGCTTGCGGAATGCCATTTGATACAAGAAACTTAACAATGCCATTGTTCACGTTACTTAGTTGTGTGTAAATGGTTTGTAGATCATTACCAGTAGTTTTGTATACAACAGGCCAATTCACTCGATCTGCTTCCACCTCGCGCTCTGCCAGTCCCCTCACGCTCACAACACGGTCTTTTGCAGAAAAAGTTGAAAGCCCCAAATAGATAAATAGTCCCAAAAGTATTAAGCCAACACTCAAGATGATGGCTTCAATTCGATAGTTCTTCATAATTAGTCGTCCCTTAAAATCAGCAATATTATTTGATAATCAATATATTAGTGGTAATATAGCTTGTTAAAATCTGCAAGTTTTCGTATCTTTACATACAGAAACCTTGCAGATTTTTATG